>DASZQC010000099.1:0-2842 GCA_035549815.1 Dongiaceae bacterium | reverse complement strand
AGCTCCACCATAGGAGCGAACCCTGCCAGTGGGTCGCCAGCAGCAGGCCGACATCGCGCGGCTTGCGCGGCGTGGCCGCGAAGCAGGCATCGAGCGCCTTCGCCAGCGCCGCTTTCCAGGCCGTGCCGCGGGCCCGCAGGGTGGGGTCGCGCACATCCTCGCGCAGCACCAGCAACCCGTTGGCGTAGGCCTCGATCCCGCCATAGCTGCGGGACAGCCCCGCCAGCAGCTTGATGGCGCCGGTCGGCGTTTTTGCCGCCTTCGCGGACAGCGCAGCGGTCTTCGCGTCCAACCGGTCCCAGGCATGGAGCAGGGTGGCCTGGACCAGCTTGTCCTTGGTCTTGAAGCGCTGCACCAGGGTGGAGGCCGACAGGCCGCAGGCCTCGCCCACATTGGCGAAGCTCAATGCCTCCGGCCCGCGTTCGTGCATCAGCGCATAGGCCGCCTTCAGCACATCCAGATCGGGCAGCGTTTTCGGCCGCGGCACGCTTGACTCTCTTTTATAAACGAACGATCATTTATATATTCTGCCGAACCCGGCGGCGTCAATGCCGGGATGCATTTCGCGGGAGGATCGCATGTCGTTGAACGGGAAAATCGCCCTGGTCGCCGGCGCCACGCGCGGCGCGGGACGCGGCATCGCGGTGGAACTGGGCGCCGCGGGGGCGACCGTCTACGTGACCGGCCGCACGACGCGCACGCAGCCATCGGAATATGCGCGCCCGGAAACCATCGAGGAGACGGCGGACCTGGTTTCGGCGGCCGGCGGCAAGGGCATCGCGGTACAGGTCGATCACCTCGTGCCGGATCAGGTGCGGGCGCTGGTCGACCGCATTCGGGCCGAGCAGGGCCGGCTCGACATCCTGGTGAACGATATCTGGGGCGGCGAGAAAATGTTCGAATGGGACAAGCCGGTCTGGGATCACAATCTGGAGAACGGCCTGCGCATGCTGCGCCTCGCCATCGACACGCATCTGATCACCGCGCATCACGCGCTGCCCTTGCTGATCGAGAAACCGGGCGGCTTGCATGTCGAGGTGACGGACGGAACGGCGGAGTATAACGCGACGCACTACCGCATCTCGCCCTTCTACGATCTCGCCAAGATGGCGCCGATCCGCATGGCCTGGGCGCATGGGAAGGATCTGGCGAAACACGGCGCGACCTCGGTCTGCATCACGCCGGGCTGGCTGCGCTCGGAAATGATGCTGGAAGCCTTCGGCGTCGCCGAAGCGAACTGGCGCGACGCGACGCAGCGCATCCCGCATTTCATCATCTCCGAGACGCCGCGCTTCGTCGGCCGGGCGATTGCCGCGCTGGCCGCCGATCCCGACCGTGCGCGCTGGAACGGCCAGTCGCTCAGCAGCGGTGGGGTGGCGCAAATCTACGGCTTCACCGATTTGGACGGTTCCCGCCCCGATGCCTGGCGCTACCTGGTCGAGGTGCAGGATGCAGGCAAGCCGGCGGATCCAGCTGGCTATCGCTAGACGCCTGTGCTGTATAGGCGCGGCACGCACCGGATGGATTCATGACCTCCACGGACTTAGCTCACCCCGCGCGCCAGACGACGGGCATCATCCTCATGGCCGTGGCGATGCTCTCCATCCCGCTGGTGGATGGCTTCGCCAAGCATCTCAGCACCTCTTATTCGCCGCTGTTCATCAGTTGGGCGCGCTATGCCGCGGCTTGCTGCATCGTCCTGCCGCTGGCGGCCGTGCGCCATGGGGCGCGGATGCTGCCGGCGGAGCGGCTGGGCGCCCATACGCTGCGGACCCTGTTCCTGGTCATCTCCATGACGCTCTATTTCCTGGCCATCGCGCGCATTCCGCTGGCCACCGCCATCAGCGCCTTTTTCGTCGGCCCGATCGTCGCCGTAATCCTGTCGGTCTTCGTGCTGAAAGAGCGGCTGACCGCGCGCAAGCTGCTGAGCCTGGCGCTGGGCTTCGGCGGCGCTTTGGTGATCCTGCAGCCCGGCGGCGCGGCAATCGATCCGGGCCTGCTGTTCGCCTTCGGCTCCGGCCTGTGCTTCGCGCTCTACATGATCGCGACGCGGCAGGCTTCGCTGCGCAGCGATCCGATCAAGACCTTGGCCTTTCAATGCGTCATCGGCACGCTGCTGCTGACGCCCCAGGCGCTCTACGCCTGGTCGACACCGCTGCCAGGCGATCTCGTCTTCTTCGCCGGCCTCGGCCTCGCCTCGGCGGCCAGCCATATCCTGTCGATCACCGCGTTCCGCTTTGCCGACGCCTCGACCCTGGCGCCACTCGTCTATCTGGAGCTGATCGGCACGTCGCTGATCGGCTATCTCGGTTTCCAGGAAGTGCCCGGCCTCGCGACCCTCATCGGCGCCGCGCTGATCGTCGGCGGCGGCCTCGTCCTGGTGCGCCGCTAACCGGCGATCCCGGCCGACTTGGCGGCGCGAGTCAGGGCAGCGCCGAATTCCTTGAATTCCGCCGCGCGGCTGGAGGTGTTGCGCCAGGCCAGGCCGATCTGCCGCCCGGCGCCGGCGCGATCGAACGGCTTGGCGACCAGCTCGCCGGCCTTCGGCACGTGGGCGGAGACCGCCATATCGGGCAGCAGGGTGACGCCCAGATCGCCGGCCACCATCTCCACCAGTGTGTTCAGGCTGGCCCCGGCAAAGCCGCTATCCGTGCCGCTGAGGCGGCAGGCGGCCAGCGCGTGGTCGCGCAGGCAATGGCCGTCCGCCAGCAGCAGCAAGTTCGCGTCCTTCAGGTCCGCCAGGGTCACCGACTTCTTCTGCGCCAGCGGATTATCCTTGCGCGTGACCAGGTGGAAGCCGTCATGGAACAGACTCAGCGTCTCCACCTCGCCGGCGTGATAG
>DASZQC010000098.1:0-4073 GCA_035549815.1 Dongiaceae bacterium | reverse complement strand
GCCTCGGTGCGGAAGCGGCGCGGGTTGGCATCGCCGCGCGTGCCGTTGCTGAGCTTCGCCACCCAGGGATAACGTTGCGCCATCTCTTCCGTGTAGCCGATGTTGAAGACGGTGGCGCTTTTCGGCCGCAGCTTCGGCTTGGCGTAGTAGGTGCCGAACAGCCGGTCCCAGAAGAAGTTGGTGATGCCGAAATTGCCCTGCTCATTGTGGAAGTGGTGCGCCAGGTGCAGCTTCTTGATCTTCTGCAGGAAGGCCGATTTCGGCGTGGTGTTCAGGTGCTGCACGCAGTGGCTGAACTCGTAGAACAGGGTCGAGAAGATGCCGGCTGCGAATGCGGTTGCCGCACCCGCCGGGCCGCCGATCAAATAACCGACCGGCATTGTCACCAGCGCGATGGTCGGGATCGTGGTGTAGAGCGCGCCGAACAGCACGACCAGATTGTGCGGGTCCTGGTGATGGTCGAAATGGATCCGCTTCCACACCTTGGCGGTCAGCGGCGAGCGATAGAGAACCTGGCTGTGCAGCACGAAGCGATGGATCAGGTACCAGGCCAGCGGATAGACCAGCACTGCGACCACGGCGGAGATCGCCAGCGGCTGCCAGGCCACGTACCAACGCGCGGCCAGCCAGATGGCGACGGCGGCGAACCCGAGATAGATCAGCACGGCGTAATAGCTGAAGAACGCCACCACCAGGTCGCCCAGGGTCATGCGGGCGAGGTTGTGCGTGCGGTTCTTCCAGAAACCCCAACGGACCATGAAAACGACTCTGCCTTTCGGGCTTAATTCACGCCCAGGAATGTGGGCGGCAATCTAAGCGAATCAACAATTTGTCGCAAGCTGAGCGGCCGGCCGGAGTTCCCGAAAACGTCTGCGTTTGTCTTAATGCGAAGGCGCCGTGCCGGGCCTGTCGTAGGCCAGGATCCACGCCGTCCGGGCCCCATGGTAGAGACAGGTCAAAGCCTGCCAGACGACCATCAAATAGATGGTCTCGATTCCCAGTCCGGCGTAATAACCGACTGTAAATAAAGGTAAGTTGATGTTGCGACGGGAGATGAAGGTGCGCACGAACCCGTCCATGGGCGCATGCGTGTGCAGCCCGCGGCCGAAACGGGTCGGATAGACCTTCAGGATCAGCCGATCCAGGACATAGAGGCCCAGCATCCAGAGCGAGGCGATGAAGACAGGCGACGAAACGTCGCCCCCGCCGCCGGAGCCGGCAATTGACCCCGTGACGGCGCCGGTTCCCAGGGTCAGGCCGTAGGCCCAGGCGCAATACCAGAAGGGCGGATGCACCAGGTCCAGGCCGTGATCGAGGATGTTGCCGATCTTGGAATCGGTGAAGGTCAGGCGCGCCAATTTGCCGTCGACCGAATCCAGCACGCTCATGCCGTAGGCGCACAGGAACCCGGCCAGGAAATGCCCGGCGGCGCAGAGCGGGATCACCGCCAGCGTCAGCACGATCGAAATTGCGGTGACCGTGTTCGGATGCACGCCCCAGCGCGCCAGCGGCCGCACCAGGATCCAGACTAACGGCGGATAGACATACTTGGTGAAGAAATCCGTCGAGCCCTTGTAGTTCGACCAGAACAGGAAGCGCTCGACCGACTTGCGCTGCGCGTCGTCGGTCACACGGAACAGGTAGAAGGGCAGGGTGCGGCGCAGGTTGCGGATGAAGCCGGGGAACGCCGCCTGGGTGAGGCGCAGCGCATCGGCCGGGATGGCGTCCGACAGCCTGGTCGCGCCGGGCTGCAGGCGGGACGGATCCTCCAGGCGCGCCAGGATCGCGTCACCATCCGACGCGACGAGATCTCCGGATTGCGTGGCGAGGAAATCGTAGAGCCGCGCATCGGCCAGCGTATCGGCATCGACGACCAGCGCCGGTGCTCCCACCGCCGCCGCGGTGACACGTTCGCGGATCGTGCCCGCGCCGCGCGCGACGCGCACCGGGAACGGCCATTTCGCCTGGACGATCGCCGGATCGGCCGCGCCGCTGTCGCCGAGATCGACGATGACGGCGCTGACCGCAACCCTGCGATGACGCAGGGCCTTCAGGTGACGTTCGATCATGCCGAGGCCAAACACGCGCTCACCCGCGCTCCGCGCGGCGTCAATCCAGACGATCACGATATCAGAAGCCCTCGAGCCTTATGAGCCATAGGCCGCCGATGCTGGCGAACAGCAAGGCCGGCAGCCAGGCGGCGAAGAAGGGCGGCACGGCGCCGCTTTCGCCGAGCGAGAGCACCAGGCCCTCGGTGATGAAATAGAGGAAACCCAGGCCGAAGCCGATCGCCATGCCCGATGCGACACCACGGTCGCGCCGGCCGAAGCTGAGCGCCACGGGTGCCGCCAGCAGGATCATCAGGATCGAGCTGACCGGCAGGGCGATGCGCTTCTGCAGCCAGGTTTCATAGAAATAGGTCGGCCGCACGCCCAGTTGCGTGGAGGCGGCAAAGCCCCACAGCCGCTCCGTGGTCATGGCCTGCGGCCGCTCGATCAACTCGGAGAATTCCTGTGGCCCCAACTGGGTGTTCCAGATCGCGGTGGGGATCGCCACCACCTCGGTGCCCTTATCGGGCACGATCTTGGTGTCCTCGATGTTGGTCAGGGTCCATTGCCGCGTCCCGACGTCGTATGTCGCGCGCTCGATGAATTTCTGGTCGGTGAGGTTGCCGATATCGTCGCGGCTGTAGAGCCGCATGTTCAGCAGCACTAGCCCCTGATCCAGGACCCCGCCAACCTCGACGACGGTGTTGCCTTCCTGGACCCAGACCCGCTTGTCGTCATCGTCGTCTTTGTTCTTCTTGTCGACATAGAGGTTGTCCTGCATCAGATGGTTGATGCTGCGCGGGACGATCTGGTCGGTCAGCGTGAAATGCAGCACCGCCACCAGCCCGACGGCGGGCAGGAAGGCCAGCAGGATCTGGTAATAGGGCGCGCCGGCCGATTTCAGCGCCAGCGTCTCGTTGTTGCGCTCGAACTTGGCCAGCGACAGCAACGTCGCCATCAGCACGCTGAACGGGATCAGGAACACCGCCAGTTCCGGCAGGCGCCACACGGCATATTCGAGCACGGCATAGGCGTCGCCAGGATGGCGGTCCAGGACTTCATCGCTGTTGCCCAAGAGGTCGACGATCTGCAGCAGCGCGGTGAAGCTGATCCACAGGACGAAGAAATTCCACAAGAAGGTGCGCAGCGCGTAGCGCATGAAAATGATCATGCCGCGCGCCTCCGCGGGATGAGCGCGTTGCAACGCCGCTTGAACCAGCCCCAGCCATCGTCGATCAGGCCGAACAAGGCGCTGAACGGATCGCGGCCAAGGCCGGAATTCGCCAGGTGGAAGGCATAGGTGCTGCCGGTCGCGAACAGCAGGAACGGAATCCAGAGCGCGACAAAGGATGACAGCCGCCCGTTCTCCGCCATGTCCTTGCCGAACTGCAGGGCCTGATAATAGAAGATCAGGATGGCGATGCCGGCGACGATCCGGGTGCTGGCCGGCGATCGTCGCGAGCTCAGTCCGATCGGAATGGCGAGCAGTGGCAGGAACAGCACCGTCAGCGCACGCACGATGCGATAGTTGATCTCCGAGGACACATCCTCCGGATCCAGGTCGAGGCCCATCTCGGGGGGCGGCGGGTTGAAATAGACCTGGATCAACTCCACGAAGTTCAACTCGGATTCCTTGCGATTCTTGCGGAACTCTTCCGGAGCCACGACCTCCAGCGGCAGTTTCATTTCGGTGAATTCGGCCGCCTTGCCGCCGGTGCCGTCGGGCTTGGACTGGATGCGGATGCCGTCATAGAGGATCAGTTGCAGCGAGAAGTTCCGCGGATCGTTGCTGAGCTCGCCCGTCTGGGCGGAGAGCACGATGTTGTTGCCGCTCTCGTCATTCTCCTGGATGAAGATGCGGAACAGGGCGCGGCCGCCTTCGGAGATGTCGCCGATGAGGATCGTCTTGCCACCGAAGCCGTGAAAGAACGCGCCGCGCTCGATGGCCGAGTTCCACGACGTCTCCGTCACCAGGTAGACCAGCGCGCGATAGGCATAGCGCGTATAAGGCTGCAGGAAGCCGAG
>DASZQC010000097.1:0-22508 GCA_035549815.1 Dongiaceae bacterium | reverse complement strand
GTTTCCGGATCGCCGCGCACGCCGCGCCGCCGCCGGTGCAACAAGGCGGCAATCGGACCTAACAAGCCGTCACTCGGCATCGCCATGCGGATATTCCCCGCCGCGCTGATCTAGCGTTATATTCCTAACGCGCTTCGTTCGGGGCTTAGTGTAACTCGGCCGGCACGCGGTCGAAATAGATGCCGGCGAGGGTCATGTTGACCCGGGCGCCGTCGTCCGAAAGGGGCAGGATGAGCTTGTGCTGGTAGGTCAGCACGCCTTCGCTGCTGATGAACTCGGCCTCGAAATAGGCGGGGATCCGCGTCTCCACGACGGAGAAATATTGCGGCAGCACCACTTGCCGCTCCATCTCCGAGGTCATCACCTCGATGCCGCGGCCGGTGCGCGAGGCGCCATAGAATTGGACCACATTCACGCCTTCCAGGCGGATCCGGTACTCTCTCAGATTCTCGGCCGGGAAATCGACCAGCACCAGATTTCCGAGCCAGGGCCGCATTTCGAGCGGATCCAGATCGGACCGTGCCGGCATCGGCCGGCCATGCAGCTTGCTGCCCCAATAGCGGAACAGACCCTGCAGGCGGTCATCACGAATTTCGATCGGATTCTCCAGCGTGACGAGGCTCATAGGAGGCCAGACGTCGGTTCAATATCTGCAATGGCACTGAAGCTATTACCAAACCGTTTATGCGACCGAATATGGTTTGCTGCACGGAAAAAATGCGAGACGCCGCCCCGGCGTCACCGGGGCGGCGTCTGACAGGTCTTTATTCCGAAGGATCAGGCGCCGAAAAAACGCCTCAGGCAACCGCCGTTTTGGGCCGGCTGGACAGCTTCGGCCGGGTGGCGATGGCCTTTTCATATTCCGCGATGATCTGCGCGCGCTCCTCGCCCACCAACTCCAGGCGCGGCGCCCGCACCTTCTCGCTGCCGGTGCCGACAAGCTGCTGTCCCAGCTTGATGTACTGGACCAGCTTGGTGTGGGTGTCCATGTGCAGGACCGGGGTGAACCAGCGATAGAGCGCGCGCGCCTCGGCGAAGCGGCCGGCCTGGCACAGATTCCACAGTTCTACTGATTCTTCCGGGAACACATCGGTCAGGCCGCTGACCCAGCCCTCGATGCCGAGCGCGCAGCTTTCCAGCAGCAGATCGTCGACGCCGCAGAACAGGATGAAGCGGTCGCCATAGAGGTTGTGCAGATCGGTGATGCGGCGCGGATCGTCGGAGCTTTCCTTGATCGCGACGATGGTCTTTTCCGAGGCCAATTCGGCGAAGGTCTTCGGCTTGATGTCGACCTTGTACACCAGCGGATTGTTGTAGATCATGATCGGCAGGTCGCTGGCGCGGGCGACGGTGCGGAAATGCTGCAGCGTCTCGCGCGTGTCGGAATTGTAGACCATGGCGGGCAGCACCATCAGCCCGTCGATGCCGATCTTCTGCGCGTCCTTGGCGTAAAGCGCGGCCTCGGCCGTGGTGAATTCGGAGACGCCGGACAGGATCGGGATGCGGCCGCCGGTCACTTCCTTGGCGGCGGCGAGCACCTTGCGCTTCTCGTCGGCGCGCAGGGAGCAATTCTCCCCGCAGGTGCCCAGCATGATGAAGCCATGCACGCCGCCCTGGATCAGCCGCTCCATCAGCTTCTGGGTGGCGGGAAGGTTCAGGCTCTCGTCGGCATTGAACTGGGTGGTGACGGCCGGGAAAACACCGGTCCATTTCGGTCGCGCCATATCGATCTCCAAGGATGGCTGGTTCGGATGAAGTGTATATTGTATACAATCCAGAAACGTGTCAATATGCTTCTGCCCCCGACATGCTAGGACAGAACGGGGCCAAGGATCAGGGATTTCCGAGGATGGATTCCGGCTTACCGGTCAAACGGACCATCGCCGACCAGGTGGCGGAGCTGATTCGCCAGCGCATCCTGTCCGGCCAGTTGAAGGGTGGCCAGCCGATCCGGCAGGAGCACCTGGCGGCCGAACTGGGGGTCAGTCGGATTCCCCTGCGCGAGGCGCTGAAGCAACTGGCGGCGGAGGGTTTCGTCACCATCGCCTCGCACAAGGGCGCGGTGGTGGCCGAGCTGTCGGTGGAGGAGGTCGAAGAGCTGTTCGACCTGCGCCTGAAGCTGGAGACCTGGCTGATGGAGCTCGCCATGCCGGCGATGACCGAGGCGCAGATCGCGGCACTCGACGCCAATCTGCAAGAGCAGCGCCGGCCCGACGTGCTGCCGCGCTGGGGCGAGCTCAATTGGCGGCTGCATGAGACGATGTATCAGGCGGCGGGCCGGCCGATCACGCTGAAGCTCTTGAAGAACATCCACGACAAGATCGACCGCTATCTGCGGCTGGAGATCACCATGCGGCAGAACCGCGACCGCGGCCTCGCCGAGCATGAAGAGCTCGTCGATCACTGCCGCCGCCGCGACACCAAGGCGGCCGTGGCCCTGCTGGAGCGCCACATCAAGGAAACCGCGCGCGGCCTGATCGCGGCGCTGAAGGGCCGCTAGGCGGCGATCTCCGCCCGCATCGTCACCGCCGCGAAGCGATCCGCCAGCTCGGCCAGCGCCGTGCGATGAACCACGCTCGCCGGAATGGCCGCGCCGCCATCGTGCGCCGGCAAGGCCCGCGTCGCGGTCGCATCGGCGACGATTGTCACGTGATAGCCGAGATCGAGACCGGCGCGCGCCGAGGCGCTGACGCACATATGCGTCATGAAACCGGCCAGGATCAAATTGCGCCGGCCGGCCTGCCGCAACAGATCGTGGAGCTCCGTGCCGGCGAAGGCGTTGGGCAGGCGCTTGGTGACAATGGGTTCGCCCTGCGCGGGCGCCGCCTGCGGCAGGATCGCGCCGCCTTCGCCGTCGAACAGGCTGCCGGCCTGGCCCAGTTGCGTGACATGGAACACCGGTGTCCCCGCGTCACGCGCGGCCGCCAGCAGTGCGGCGATGCTGGCCAGCGCCTGATCGATGCCGGACAGCGGCAGGCGGCCCGAATGGTAGTCAGCCTGCGCATCGATGATGACCAGCGCCGCGTCCGCCAGGGTGGCGCGCGGAATCGCGACGTTGCGCATCTGCAAGAGTGTCTGTGGGGCGGGAATGTTCATGGGCAACGTCTCCTCGCTTGCTGTCGGATCAATCTGGATGAGAAGATGCGTCGCCGCCTGCTCCGTTCCCAGCGGAGAGATGCGGAAATGAAGCTGCGTTTTTGCAGGTCTTGTGGAGGTCGGCATGGAAAATTGGGAAGGAGCGGAAAATTGGGAAGGCTGGCAGACGCTGCTGGTTGCCGTCGAAGCGGGCACGCTGAGCGGTGCGGCGGCGCAGTTGCGGATCGACGCCACGACCGTCGGTCGGCGTCTCGGCCGGCTGGAATCGAAGCTTGGCCGCCGCCTGCTGACGCGGCGCGACGGCCGGCTGGAGCCGACGATGGCCTGCCGGACCCTGCTGCCGCAACTGGAAGAGGCGGCCCAGCGGCTGCGCCTGGCGCAGGAAGCGGTATCCGGACAGAGCGGCAAGGTGCCGCGCCGCCCGGTGCGCATCACCACGCTCGCTTTCCTGTGCGATCACCTGCTGGCGCCGCAGATCCGCGCCCTGTCGGCCGGCGGCTATGCGATCGAGCTGCACGCGGAGGACAAGAACCTCAATCTGGCGCGACGCGAGGCGGATCTCGCCTTGCGCCTGGGGCCGCCGCAGGGGTCGAAGAAAGCCGCGCGCCAGATCGGCTGGCTGCGCTACGCCGTCTATGCGGCGATGGATCTCGATCCCGCGAAACTGCCATGGGCCGCTCTCGATGCGTCGCTGGCGCCGCTGCCGGAGGTCCGCTATGTCGAAGCGCAGGCGAAGGCCGGCGGCATCCAGTTCCGCGCCAGCCGGCTGGAAACCCTGGCGGTCATGGCGGCCGCCGGTGCCGCGCGGGTCGTGCTGCCGCACCTGATGGGCGACCGACATCCCCGGCTGCAGCGCTGCGGCGACGTTTCCGTGCTGAAGCGTCCACTGTGGCTGATCGGCGACGCACAGGCGGCACAGGTGGCGACCGTCGCGCGCCGTATCGAGCAGATCGCACGATCGGCGCTAAGGCCGTGAGCAACATACCGGCCACTTGTTGAGTCGGAAAAAAGACTCGTCATGGTCGGACTTGGTCCGACCATCTACGAGTTTCTACGGGCAAAGGTGAATTGTTGCAGGCAAACTCGTGGATGGTCGTGCCACGCACCACCATGACGATGGAGTATGGATGTTCACCCCAAGTAGATCACGTTCTACCTCTTCTCCAACACGCGCCGCATGTCTTTCAAGAGCACCATGCGCGCCTTGTCGTCTTCCAGCTCGTCCAGTTGCCGGCGCAGCTCCAGCGACAAAGCGGAGAGCTCATTGTGCCAGTCCCAGCCGCGCTTGGCCTCTTCGGCGCGGGTGATGCCCAGGCGCCGGCCGCCTTCCAGCGCCAGTGCGCCTTCGACGCGGTCCAGGCGATAGCGCTGATCGAGATCGGGCACGATGACCTTCGCCGGCTCAAGCCCGAGCGCCAGCACATTGTCGCGCATGCCGGCCAGGGCCTCCGTCTCCCCATGGATCAGGAACAGGCCGCGCTGGATCGGCAGGCGCGCCTTGATCCATGCGCCGAGATCGTCACGGTCGGCATGGCCGGAATAGATCTCCAGCTTGCGCACCTTGGCCTTCACCTCGATCTCCTCGCCAAAAATCTTTACCCGCGGCGCGCCATCCTGCAGCAGGCGGCCCAAGGTGCCCGGCGCTTGATAACCGATCAGCAGCACCGTCGATTGCGGCCGCCACAGATTGTGCCGCAGGTGGTGGCGGATGCGTCCGGCATCGCACATGCCGCTGGCGGCGATGATGATGGCGCCACCGGCGATGCGATTCAGCGCCTGGCTCTGCTCGACCGACTGGACGAAATGGACATTGGGCGCGCGGAACGGGCTCTCTCCCCCATTGTCCACATCGTCCATCTGGTCCAGGTGCCGCTCGAACACTTCCGTTGCGCGCACCGCCAGCGGCGAATCGAGATAGACCGGCACCTTGGGCAGGCGCTTGCGCGCCATGAGGTACGTGAGGTCACCGAGCAGCTCCTGGCTGCGCTCGATGGCGAAGGCGGGGATCAGCAGGTTGCCGCCATTCTCCAGCGCCGTCTTCACCTCGCGCTCCAGCACGTCGCGGCGCTGGTCGTCATCCAGGTGCGCGCGCGTGCGGTTGCCATAGGTCGATTCGCACAACACGTAATCCATGCCCTGCGGTCCGCGCGCCGGTATCTGCAGCGCGCCGTAACGCGGCCCCAGATCGCCGGAGAACAGGAGGCTCAGTTTCGGCAGGCCGGCATTGCCGGTGTCGACTTCCAGCTCGACGGAGGCGGAGCCCAGGATGTGGCCGGCGTTCCACCAGCGCCCGCGGACGCCGCGCGCAACCTCTTGCCACGTCTCATATTCGACGGCGCGAATCTGCTTCAGCGTGCGCTGCGCATCCTCTCCGGTATAGACCGGCGCCACCGGCGGCCGGTTGCGGCGATTATTCTCCCGGTTCAGGCGCTCGACCTCATATTCCTGGATCGCTGCCGAATCCGGCAGCATCCATTCCAGCAGGTCGCGGGTTCCTTCGGTAGCGAAGATAGGCCCGCGGAAGCCGGACTTGGTCAGCTTGGGCAGCATGCCGGAGTGATCGGTGTGGGCATGGGTCTGCACCACGGCGTCGAGGCGCGCCGGCTCCGAGGGCAGCGGCTGGTAGTTCAGCTCCTTCAGCGTCTTCGGTCCCTGGAACATGCCGCAATCGACGGCGATGCGCGCCTGCGGCGTTTCCAGCACGTAGTGCGATCCCGTAACCGTTCCGGCGGCGCCGTGAAAGGACAGGGTGACGGTCATCGGGAACTCTCCATGCGTTGTAGGCTTCAAATCAGGGTGCGGCGATTCTAGGATCGCCAGCTAACCAGAGGTAACACCCATCATGCAATTCGCGTGGCCCGAAGATCTCGACAACTGGGCCCTGTTCCTGGATATCGACGGCACGTTGGTGCCGATCGCGCCCGATCCCTGGTCGGTCAGGCCGGCGCCGATCCTGCCCGCCTTGCTTAAATCGGCGGCGGCGCGGCTGAAGGACGCACTCGCCATCGTTTCCGGGCGCGAGCTGCATGCGATCGAGAACGTGACCTCCAACGCCATCCATTATCTGGCGGGCGGCCATGGCGCGGAATTCCGCTTCGGCCCGCATCAGCCGGTGCAGGAGGCTGTGCACCCGGAAGTCGGCGGCCTGCAGGTGGATCTGCGGCCGCTGGTCGAGCGTCATCCGGACCTGCTGCTGGAAGTGAAGCGCGCCGGCATCGCGGTGCATTATCGCCAGGCGCCGCACCTGGCGGACGAGGTGCGGCGGACGATGGAAACGGTGCTGGCGCTGGAATCGCGGCGCGGCCTGGCGCTGCTGCAGGGCGACATGGTGCTGGAGATCCGCTCCCCCAGCCATAACAAGGGCACGGCCGTGCGCCGCCTGATGCAGGAGCCGCCGTTCCACAAGCGCCGGCCGATTTTCATCGGCGACGATGTCTCGGACGAAGACGCCTTCGCGGTGGCGCAGGAGATGGGCGGCACGGCGGTGATCGTGGGCGCGCGCCGCCCGACGCTGGCCACCCGCGAGCTGGAGTCGCCCACCGAAGTGCTGCGACTCCTCGCTGAACTCTGATCTAGCGGTTGGCCAGCTTTTCGCGGTTCGATTCGTGCAGCGCGGCCGCGTCCGGCGTCAGCAGCTCGCCGAAATCCTCCATCTCGTAGAACGGGCGGATCTCGATCTCGCTGGGACCGGGCATCGGATTGGGACAGCGCTTCACCCATTCCACCGCTTCCGCCATGTCCTTGACCTGCCAGATCCAGAAGCCGGCGACCAGCTCCTTGGTTTCCGCAAATGGTCCGTCGATCACCAGGCGGCTGGGCCCGTCGAAGGCGACGCGCTTGCCGTGCGAGGACGGCTTCAATCCGTCGCCGGACAGCATGATGCCGGCCGCGACCAGTTGCTCATTGAATTTGCCCATGGCCTCGAACATCTCCGTCAGTTCGGCCGAGGGCTTGAGGCCGGCTTCGCTGTCTTTGGTCGCCTTCACCAGAACCATGACGCGCATGATCTTCTCCTTTTGAACCTGCAGGCCATTCTGGCCCTGTGCCCATAGGACGAACGGCAACGGCCGGCGCCGACATGCCGCCCGAAGATTTCTGGTCCTGCGCGAAAACCCTTGCGCGACGGAAGGTTAGTCCGTTAACGCCAGGGACCGCCCGTTCGTGGAGATCCCTGCGCCGCGCGCGTTGCGCAGCCGCGTGGTGAAGCTGGTCCACCAGGAGCGCACGTCGCTGCGGCTGACCACTGCCATCGCCGCCTGCCAGCGCTGCCTTCGTTCCTCCAGCGGCATGGTCAGGGCGCGATGCATCGCGTCGGCGCATTGGTCGATGTCGAACGGATTGACGATCAGCGCGCTCGGCAATTGTGCCGCGGCGCCCGCGAAGCGCGACAGCACCAGCACGCCAGGATCCTCGGGATTCTGCGCCGCGACATATTCCTTGGCCACCAGGTTCATCCCGTCGCGCAGCGGCGTCACCAGCCCGACCCGCGCCACGCGGCAGAAGCCGGCCAAAGCGGGGCGTGGATAGGTCCGCGCCAGATAGCGGATCGGTGCCCAATGCATGTCGGAATAGGCGCTGTTGACGCGGCCGCTCAAGCGGTCGATCTCGCGCCGCAGATCGCGATAGGAGGCGACCTCGGAGCGGCTGGGCGAGGCGATCTGCACCAGATCGAAGGCGCCGCGATGCTCCGGATGGCTGCGCAGCAATTCATCGCAGGCCTCGAACCGGGCGGGGATGCCTTTGCTGTAATCCAGCCGGTCGATGGCCAGGATCAGTTTGCGCGCGCCCAGGCTTTCCTGCAGCTTCAAGCTGTCGGGCTTGGTCACCGCTTTTTCCGCCATCGCGGCAAAGCCCTTGGCATCGATGCCGATGGGGAAGGTACCGGCCTCCAGCCTGCGGTCGAAACAGGTGATGGCGCCGTCGGGCGCGACCGTGCCGCCGGCCTCCTGGCGGACATATTCCTTGAAGTTGTGCAGGTCATGCTCGGTCTGGAAGCCGATCAGATCGGCCGCGGTCAGGCCGCGCATCAAGGTGCCAAGGCCCGGCAGCACCGCCAGCGTGTCGACTCCGGGCAGCGGGATATGCAGGAAGAAACCGATACGGTTGTTGATGCCGCGCTTGCGCAGCTCGCCGGCCAGGGTCAGAAGCTGGTAATCGTGGATCCAGATCAGATCGTCGGGCTGGATCAGCGGCGCCAGCGCCTCGGCGAAGCGCGCATTCACCGCCAGATAGGTCTGGAAATCGGCGCGGCTGAATTTCACCAGGCCCAGGCGATAGTGGAACAGGGGCCACAAGGTGTTGTTGGCAAAGCCGTTATAGAAGCCGGCGAACTCGGCGGGCTTCAGGTCGATCAGCGCGTAATCGATCCGGTCCTTGCTGTGGATCGACGCGGTGGGTGCCGCGTCCTCCTTGAGTTCGCCGCTCCAGCCGAACCAAACGCCGCCGCTGCGCTCCAGCGCCTCGCGAATGCCGACGGCCAGGCCGCCCGCCTGGGCGCTGCGCCCGCGCGGCAGGCTCACCCGGTTGGAGACGACAATCATCCGGCTCATGACGCCTCCTCCCAGGACTTGCTCAGCTTCATCGCGGAATTGATCAGCCCGACCAGCGAATAGGTCTGCGGATAATTGCCCCACAATTCGCCGGTGGCCGGCACGATGTCCTCGGACAGCAGGCCATGTGCATTGCGGCGCGACAGCATCATCTCGAACAAGGCGCGCGCCTCGTCGCGCTTGCCCGTGGCGACCAGCGCGTCGATGTACCAGAAGGTGCAGATGGTGAAGGCGGTCTCCGGATAGCCGAAATCGTCGGCGGTGACATAGCGATAGATGAAGTCGCCATGCTTCAGCTCCTTGCCGATCGCCTCCACCGTGCCGTGGAAACGCGGATCGTCGGCCTCCAGGAACCCCAGCGGTTGCACCAGCAGCAGGCTGGCATCCAGCGCGTCGCCATCGAAGACCGAAACCAGCGAATTGCGCTGCTTGTTCCACGCGCGGTCCAGGATCGTGTCGCGCAGGCGCTTGGCCGCAATGCGCCAATGCTCGGCGCGGTCCTTGCGGTCCAGCGCCGTCGCGATCTTGGCAAGGCGGTCGCACGCCGCCCAGCTCATGATGGAAGAGAAGGTGTGCACATGCGCCGAATTGCGCAGCTCCCACGGGCCGGCGTCGGGCTTGTCGAACACCTGCGCCGCGCGGCGGCCGATCGCCTCCAACTGCTCGAACAACGCATGGTTGGCGGACTGGCGGATCAGCCGCTTGTCGAAGAAGGCGTGGGTGCAGGCCAGCACCAGGCCGCCATAGACGTCGTTCTGCACCTGGACATAGGCCAGATTGCCGACGCGTACCGGACCCATGCCGCGATAGCCGGGCAGCGATTGCGCGATGTTCTCCAGCAACTGCGATTCGCGCGAGATGCCGTAGACCGGCTGGATGCCCTGGTCCTGCGCGTCATCGACGATGTCGGTGATGAAGCGCACGTAATCTTCCATGGTGCGCGTGACGCCGAGCCCGTTCAGCACGCGGATGACGAAAAAGGCGTCGCGGATCCAGCAGAAACGATAGTCCCAATTGCGCTCGGTGCCCGGCGCCTCCGGAATCGAGGTGGTCAGCGCCGCGACGATGGCGCCGGTCTCCTCGTAATTGCACAGCTTCAGCGTGATGGCGGCGCGGATCACCGCATCCTGCCATTCGAAGGGGATGGAGAGGCCGCGCACCCAGGTCTGCCAATGGTCGAGCGTCGCCTCCAGGTGGTTGCGGCCGAAATCGGAGAGGTCCTGCGGCACGATCTCGTCATCGCCGAGCACGAACCATAGATCCTCGCCCAGGCGGAAGCTGCGCGTCTCCAGGATGTAGGAGATCGGCGCGTTGGTGGTCAGGCGCAGGACGTGGTCCGGTCCGATGAAGCGCATGTGGTTGCTGCCGCGGGTGATCTCCGGCTCGACTTCGCCATAGACCATGCGCGGCTTGACCTTGACCGTCACGATCGGCCGGCCCGACAGCGCGCGCACGCGGCGGATGATGGTGGGCGGCCGATAGATGCGGCCGAAGCGCTGGAAGCGCGGACAGAAATCGGTGATCTCGATCGCGTTGCCGACCTGATCGCTTAGCGTCGTTTCCAGGATCGCGGTGTTCTCCAGGTAGCGCTGCGCACTGCTGAACGCATCCTTGAGCTCGATGGAAAAGCCGCCGTCGCTGCTTTTGCCGGCGCCGTTCATCAGCAGCGCGCAAAAGACCGGGTCGCGGTCGAGGCGCGGAAAGCACGACCAGACGATTTCCCCCATGGGATCGATCAAGGCCGCAATGGCGCAATTGCCGATCACGCCGAGTTCGAGATTTCGATCAGCCATGCCGCCTCAATGTCTATTTTTTGGCCACGATGAATTGCTCAAATCGCGGCGTCGCAAGTGAGCCTAGGTATTTCGCACCGGAGGATCAACCCAAAGCGCCCGCCGGAAGAAGAAACCCGAATGCGGGCCTATGGTTGCACGGACGTGTATAGAAATCTGTGGCCGATGCGCCGCAGTGCGTGTGATTTCAGTGACAGATCAGCACGGCGGCGCCAACGACGTCACCGTTGCGCAAGCGCTGCAGCGCGCGATTCGCATCGGTCAGCGCGTGACGCTCGATCTGCGTCTCGATCCGCATCCGTCCGGCCAGCGCCAGGAACTCCTCGCCGTCGCGGCGTGTCAGATTCGCGACCGAACGCAGCACGCGCTCCTGCCACAGCAGGCGATAGGGAAAGGTGGGAATGTCGCTCATATGGATGCCGGCGCACACCACGGAGCCGCCGGGCCGCACCGCTTGCAGTGCCAGCGGCACCAAGGCGCCGACCGGCGCGAACAGGATCGCGGCATCGAGCGGCTCGGGCGGCATTTCTTCCGATGCGCCGGCCCAGGCGGCGCCGAGCGACCTTGCCAACGCTTGCGCCGCCGCATCGCCGGCGCGGGTGAAGGCGAAGACCTTGCGCCCCTGCTGCCGCGCGACCTGGGCCAGGATGTGCGCCGCCGCGCCGAAACCATAGAGGCCCAGGCGCTCCGCCGGTCCCGCCAGGCGATAGGCACGATATCCGATGAGGCCCGCGCACATCAGCGGCGCCACTTCGGCCGCGTCCAGTTTGGGATCGATGGCGAAGCAGAAGGCGGCATCGGCGATCATCCGCTCGGCATAGCCGCCGTGACGGTGATAGCCGGTGAAGCGTGCCTTGGCGCACAGATTCTCTTCGCCGCGCCGGCAGAAGTCGCAGGTGCCGCAGGTATGGCCCAGCCACGGCACGCCGACCCGTTCGCCGATGCGGAACCTGTCGACGCCCGCGCCAAGCTCCATTACGCGGCCGATCGCCTCATGCCCCGGCACGATGGGTAGCGCCGGATCGGGCAGCTCGCCATCGACGACATGCAGATCGGTGCGGCAGATGCCGCACGCCTCCAGCTCGATCAGCACCTGCCCCGGCCCCGGGCGGCCCACCTCCAGCTCGCCCGCGCGGAGCGGCAAACCCGGCCTATCAAGGATCATCGCGCGCATGGCGCGAGTGTCGGCTAGCGTACGTTGTCGGGCAAGCCCGCTTTCTTGCGGGCGATGAAATCGCACAGTGCCTCGTCGATGCCCGGATCGAGCGACGGCGCTTCATATTGCGCCAGCATTTTCCGGGCGCGCTCGGCGGCGCGCTGGTTGGCGTCGCGGGCGCCTTCGGCCTCCCACTGCTCGAAGCTGTTGTTGTCGGCGATGTTGGAGGTGTAGAAGGCGGTCTTGAAATTGCGCTGGGTATGCGCGCAGCCCAAATAATGGCCGCCCGGTCCGACCTCGCGCACCGCTTCCAGCGCCAGCGCCTCATCGGAGAGGTCCGGCCCCTCCGCGAAGATCTGCAGCGAGGCGAGCTGGTCGACATCGAGCATGAACTTGGCATAGCCGGCGGAAAGCCCGGCTTCAAGCCAGCCCGCCGTGTGCATGACGAAATTGGTGCCGGCCATCAGGGTCGGGATCATGGTGCCCATGGATTCGTACGCCGCCTGCGCATCGGCGATCTTGGAGCCGTTCAGCATGCCGCCGGTGCGCACGGGCAATTTGTAGCGCCGCGCCAACTGACAGCAGGCATAGATCATCATCGCCGGCTCCGCCGTGCCCATCATCGGCGCGCCCGATTGCATGGAGACGGTGGTGACGAAGCTGCCATAGACCATGGGCGATCCCGGCCGCTCCAACTGGGCATAGGCGATGCCGGCCAGCGCCTCGGTGTTCAATTGCGCGATGGCGCCGGCGGTGGAGGCAGGGGCCATGGCGCCCGCCATGATGAAGGGCGTCACCAGCACTGCCTGGTTGGCGCGCGCATAGACACGTAGCGCCGAGAGCATCGTCTCATCCCACACCAAGGGCGAGTTGCAATTGACGATGGAGGTCATCACGGTGTTGCCGGCATCGATGAAATCGTTGCCGAACAGGATGCGCGCCATGGCGACGCAATCCTCCGCGCGCTCGGGCGCGGTGACGATGCCCATGTAGGGCTTATCGGAATATTTGATGTGGCTGTAGACGATATCGAGGTGCCGCTTCGGCACCGGCACATCCACCGGCTCGCAGATCACGCCGCCGCTGTGATGGATGTTCGGCGTCATGTAGGCGAGCTTCACGAAATTGCGCAGATCCTCCAGCGTGCCATAGCGCCGCTTGTTCTCCAGATCGCGCACGAAGGGCGAGCCATAGGTCGGCACGAAGATGGTGTTGCGCCCGCCGACCGGCACGCTGCGCTCCGGGTTGCGCGCATGCTGGGTGAACTCGCTCGGCGCCTTGGCCAGCAACTCCATCAGCAGGCCGCGATCGATATGGACGCGCTCGCCGACGATCTTGGCCCGCGCCTTGCGCCAGGCTTCCAGCGCGACCGGATCACGGAACTCGACACCCACCTCTTCCAGGATGGTCATGGAGGCCTGGTGAATGCGCTCCAACCCCTCTTCGGTGAAATAGACGTAATCGGGAATGCGGCGGGTCACCGGGCGCAGTTGGACGACCGGCGCGCTGCCGCGCTCCTGGTGGCGGCCCTGCGTCCCGCCGCGTCGCCTCGCCGTCGCTTCCGCGCCCATGTCGCCCCTCCCGTACTAGGTTTTACCGCCATGCTAGTGCAGCATCCCGCCGAGGGCAGCGATCTTAACCTCCGGCCTCGGGTGAATTCTGCGCAAGGAAGGGGATGCGCCGAAAGATGTTTTAGATATCAATACAAGTTGACAGAACATCATATCTGGGGAAATCTGTGGGGGAACTGATAGCAAACACCTCGGAACAGACGGTTTCGACATGATCTCTGCGACTCAGATGCGTGCGGCACGCGCGCTCCTCGGGATCGACCAGCGCAACTTGGCGGAGCTTTCGGGGCTGTCCGTCCCGACCATCCAGCGCATGGAAGCCAGCGAGGATGTGGTGCGCGGCAACGTCGATTCGTTGATGAAGCTGGTCGCTGCCTTGAACGAGGCCGGGATCGAGCTGATCGGGCCGGAGTCGCCCAGCTTCGGCCGCGGCCGGGGTGTCCGGCTGAAAGAATAAGGCGAGCTATGGCGGCGTCGGCGATCCTGCTCTGCGTGGCGGCGCTGCTGGCAAGCGCGCTTGGTGCCATTGTGCTGTCGCGCTCCGCGCTCGCCACGCCGCTGGTCTATGCCGCGACCTTGGTCGCCAGCCTCGCGGCGCTGCTGATCTCGCTGCGCCATCTGCTGGCGGGCGCTGCCGCATCCGAATGGGTCCTGCCGATGGGCCTGCCCTGGCTCGGCGCGCATTTCCGCCTGGACGAGCTTTCGACCTTGTTCCTGGTCGTGGTCAATCTCGGCGGCGCCGCGGCGAGCCTCTATGGCATCGGCTATGGCCGGCATGAAACGGCGCCCGCGCGCGTGCTGCCCTTCTTCGCCGCCTTCCTCGCCGGCATGAACCTCGTCGTGCTGGCGGCGGACGCTTTCAGCTTCCTGCTGTCCTGGGAGTTCATGTCGCTGGTCTCCTGGGCGCTGGTCATGTCGCATCACCGCGATGCGGAGAATGCGCGTGCCGGCTATATCTACCTGGTGGTCGCCAGCTTCGGGACCATGTGCCTGCTGCTGGCTTTCGGCCTGCTGTCGGGGCCGGCCGGCAGCTACGGCTTTGCCGAGATTCGCGCGGCGGAGATCTCGCCGGCGCTGGCCTCGCTCATTCTCGCCTTGGTGCTGCTCGGCGCCGGATCGAAGGCGGGCCTCGTGCCCTTCCATGTCTGGCTGCCGCTCGCCCACCCGGCGGCGCCCAGCCATGTCTCGGCGCTGATGAGCGGCGTCATGACCAAGGTCGCGGTCTATGGCTTCATCCGCATCGTCTTCGATCTGCTGGGCCCGCCCCAATGGTGGTGGGCGATGGTGGTGCTGTTCTTCGGCGGCATCTCCGCCGTGCTTGGCATCCTGTCGGCGCTGATGCAGCAGGACCTGAAGCGCCTGCTGGCCTACAGCACCATCGAGAATATCGGCATCATCTTCATCGGCCTCGGCTTGGCGCTCGGTTTCGGCGCCAACGGCATGAATGCCGCGGCGGCGCTGGCGCTGACCGCCGCCTTGTTCCACGTCTTCAACCACTCTTTGTTCAAGAGCCTGCTGTTCCTCGGCGCGGGCGCCGTGCTGGCGGCGACCGGCCTGCGCGACCTGGAGCGCATGGGCGGCCTCATCCATCGCATGCCGGTGACCGCCTTCGCCTTCCTGGCCGGCGCCATCGCCATCTCCGCGCTGCCGCCGCTCAACGGCTTCGCCTCCGAATGGCTGATCTTCCAGGCGGTGCTGATCAGCCCCGATCTGCCGCAATGGGGCCTGAAGGTGATGGTGCCGACGACCGGCGCGATGATGGCGTTGTCGGCCGCGCTGGTCGCCGCCTGTTTCGTGAAGGTGTTCGGCGTCGCCTTCCTCGGCCGGCCGCGCTCGCCCGACGTGGCGCAAGCGAAGGAGATCGATGTCTTCTCGCGCATCGCCATGCTGGCCTTCGTCGTGTTGTGCCTGCTGGCCGGGATCCTGCCCGGCCCGGTCATGGACGCGATCCAGCCGGCGGCGCAAGCGCTGCTGGGCGGCGCCTTGCCGGCGCAGGCGGACCAGCCCTGGCTCTCCATCATTCCGGTGGCGGAGGCGCGCAGCTCCTATAACGGCCTGCTGGTCTTCATCTTCATCGTCTTGTCGGCCAGCGTCACCGCGGTGCTGATCCACCGCGTCGCGCATCGCAGCACGCGCCGCGGGCCGGCCTGGGATTGCGGCTTCCCGAACCAGAGCCCGGCCACGCAATACACCTCGGGCTCGTTCGCGCAGCCGGTGCGCCGCGTCTTCGGCACGCTCATCTTCCGCGCACGCGAGCAGGTGGAGATGCCGCCGCCGGGCGATACCGGCGCCGCGCGTTTCCGCCTGGAACTGCGCGACCTGATCTGGGAGACGTGCTACGCGCCGATCGCCGGCATCGTCGACCTGGTCGCGGGCCGGCTCAACCGCATGCAGTTCCTGACCATCCGCCGCTACCTGAGCCTCGTGTTCCTGGCCCTGGTCGGCTTGCTGCTGGTGCTGGTGATATGGCTGTGATCGACGACCTTGTGGTGCAGGGTGGGCAGATGCTGGTGGTGCTGCTGCTGGCGCCGCTGCTGACCGGCTTCGTGCGCAAGGTGAAGGCGCATCTGCTGCGCCGGCAGGGACCGCCGCTGCTGCAACCCTATCGCGACCTGCTGCGCCTGGTGCGCAAGGAAGCGGTGGTGGCGGAGAATGCCTCCTGGCTGTTCCGCACCGCCCCCTACCTGATCTTCGCCGCCACCTGGGTCGCCGCCGCCTTGGTGCCGACCTTCGCCACCGGGCTGCTGTTCAGTTGGTCGGCGGACCTGATCGTGATCGTCGCCCTGCTCGGCAGCGCGCGCTTCTTCCTGGCGCTGGCCGGTCTCGACGTCGGCAGCAGCTTCGGCGGCATCGGCGCCAGCCGCGAGGTGATGATCGCATCCCTGGCCGAACCCGCCATGATCATGGTGGT
The DNA here is from genome assembly GCA_035549815.1 of Dongiaceae bacterium. Taxonomy (GTDB): domain Bacteria; phylum Pseudomonadota; class Alphaproteobacteria; order Dongiales; family Dongiaceae; genus Dongia_A. The sequence continues at coordinate 6,432 of DASZQC010000097.1, read as the reverse complement.
CTTCACGCTGGCTTTGATCGCCGGCTCGACCCAGCTTTCCACCGTCGCCGGCCACATGATGGAAGCCGGTGTCGGGCTGCGCGTCTCGCTCGGCCTGGCGCTGGTGGCGCTGATCATGGTGGCGATCGCGGAGAATGCGCGCATCCCCGTCGACAATCCGGCGACGCACCTGGAACTCACCATGGTGCACGAGGCGATGGTGCTGGAATATTCCGGCCGTCATCTGGCGGTGATCGAGGCCGCCGCGTTCCTGAAGCTGCTGCTCTATGTCTCGCTGATCGCCGGCATGTTCGCGCCCTGGGGCATCGCGCAGGCCGGGGCCGGGCCGGCCGCCTATGTCGTCGGCCTTGTCGCCTATGCCGCCAAGCTCGGCGTCGGCGGCTTCCTGCTGGCCGTGTTCGAAGTGTCGATCGCCAAGATGCGCGTGTTCCGGGTGCCGGAATTCCTCGGCGCCGCGCTGATGCTGGGGCTGCTCGCGATGCTGCTCATGTTCATGACGCGGAGCTTCACATGAGCTCCTATTTCTACGACATCGCCCATCTGCTGGCCGGCGGCATGGTGCTGGTCAGCTTCATGCTGCTCTACCAGGACCGCATGCATGGGCTGCTGAATGTCTTCGCCCTGCATGCCCTGGTGCTGGCCCTCTCGGTGGCGTGGGAGGCGCTGATACAGCACGCGCCGCATCTGTTCATCACCGCGGCCATCGCCTTGGTGGTCAAGGCCGTCATCATCCCGCTGGCGCTGCATCGCATCGTGCGGCGCCTCAACATCCACCGCTCGGTCGAGACGGTGGTCGGCATCGGCCCGACCATGCTGGCCGGCATGGGCCTGGTGGCGCTGTCGACCGCGCTGATGCTGCGGGTGACGGCGGCGGCCGATGCACTGTCGCGCCAGGACCTGGCTTTCGCGCTGTCCGTGGTGCTGCTCGGCCTGCTGATGATGGTGACGCGGCGCAACGCGGTCAGCCAGGTGGTGGGCCTGATGTCGATCGAGAACGGGTTGATCCTGGCCGCAGCCGGCGCCAAGGGCATGCCGCTGGTGGTGGAGATCAGCGTCGCCTTCTCGGTGCTGGTTGCCTTCATCGTCATCGGCATTTTCCTGTTCCGCATCCGCGAGCGGTTCGACACCGTGGATGTGCAGGCGCTTGATCGCTTCCGCGGGGAGCGGCAATGAGCGCCTGGAGTCATCTGCTTTCCGGCTTCGACGCCATCAGCGCGGTGCTGCTGATCCCGTTGGGTTCGGTGTTCCTGCTGGCGGCGCTGCCGGGCTATCGGCTGACGGCGGCGCTCAACGTGCTCGCCAGCCTGCTGACCATGATCGCCGCCGTGAGCCTGTTCGTGGTGCGGCCGGAGCAGGGGCAATTGCTGTTCGTCGACGACCTCAACGTCGTCTTCATCGTGCTGAACACCCTGGTCGGCTTCACCACCAGCCTGTTCAGCGCCAGCTATATCGCGCACGAGCTGGAGACGAGGCGCCTGACGCCGACCTATCTGCGGTTCTATCACGCCATGTACCAGGCGATGATGTTCGGCATGAACCTGGCACTGTTGGCCAACAATATCGGCCTGCTCTGGGTGGCGGTGGAGCTGGCGACCCTCACCACCGTGCTGATGGTCGGCATCTACCGCACGCACGAGGCGCTGGAAGCGGCGTGGAAATATTTCATCCTGGGCAGCGTCGGCATCGCGCTGGCGCTGTTCGGCACCATCCTGGTCTATGTCGCCTCGCAGCCAGTGATCGGCGAGGGGCTGGACGCCATGACCTGGACCCTGCTGCTGGTCCATGCCGCCGCCTTCGATCCGGCCTTGCTCAATGTCGCCTTCGTGTTCCTGCTGCTGGGTTACGGCACCAAGGTCGGCCTGGCGCCGGTGCACGCCTGGCTGCCCGACGCGCATGCCGAAGGCCCGACGCCGATCTCCGCCGTCCTGTCCGGCCTGCTGCTGAATGTCGCGCTCTACGCCGTGCTGCGCTTCAAGATGCTGATGAGCGCCAACGAGGCGGCTTTGGCGCCCGGGCCGCTGATGGTCACCATGGGCCTGACCTCGCTCGTCTTCGCCGCCTTCATGCTTTATCGCCGGCGCGACATCAAACGGCTGTTCGCCTATTCCTCGATCGAGCATATGGGCATCATCACCTTCGCCTTCGGCATGGGCGGGCCGCTCGCCAATTTCGCCGGCCTGCTGCACATGACCATGCACAGCCTGACCAAGTCGGCGATCTTCTTCGCCGTCGGCAACATCGCCCAGGCGAAAGGCACCCAGAAGATCGCCGAGATCCGCGGCCTCACCGAATCGCATCCGGTGCTGGGCTGGGGCCTGCTGGTCGGCGTCGCGGCGATCGCCGGCATGCCGCCGCTCGGCATTTTCATGAGCGAGTTCCTGGTGGTCAGCTCCACCTTCTCGCGCGAGCCGCTCTTGGCGATTCCCTTGGTGCTCGGCCTGCTGGTCGCCTTCGGCGCGCTGCTGGCGCGCGTGACGGGCATTGCCTTCGGCGCGCCGCAGGGCAGGATGGAGCCGGTGAAGGCCTCCTACCTGCCGATGTTCGCGCATCTGGCGTTGGTGCTGGGGGCCGGTCTCTATCTGCCGCCGCCCTTGGTGGCGTGGTTCCAGCATGTCGCGCAATTGCTGGGCTAGGAGCGGGATGCTGCGATGAGCGCGATCGGCGACATTCTCCAGGCAGGCGATCCGGTCCCCGGCCATCGGCCGTGGCCGCGCGTCATCGTCGACCAGGCCGGCTGGGAAGAGGCGGCCTTCCTGGCCGCCGACGGCCGCTGCACCTTGTTCGGCCTGTGGGGCGAGGCGGATGGCGTGCACATGGCGCTCGGCGCCGGTGAGCCGCTGGAACTCGTCGTGGTCAGCCTGCCTTGCCCGCAAGGCACGTTTCCGTCGGTCGGCCAGCATCATCCGCCCGCTATCCGCCTGGAGCGCGCCATCCACGATCTGTTCGGCCTGCGGCCGCAGGGCGCCATCGACGACCGTCCCTGGCTCGATCACGGTCGCTGGGGCAGGCGCCGGCCGCTCGGCGACGCCGCGGCCGATCCCGGCGCCGGCGATGCGTACGAATTCCTGCCGGTCGAGGGCGAGAGCCTGCACCAGGTCCCGGTCGGGCCGGTCCATGCCGGCATCATCGAGCCGGGCCATTTCCGCTTCACCGCCAATGGCGAAACCGTGGTGCGGCTGGAGCAGCGCCTGGGCTATGTGCATAAGGGCGTCGACGGGCTGATGCAGGGTGCTGCGATCGCGCATGCCGCGCGGCTGGCGGGCCGCGTCTCCGGCGACAGCACGGTGGCCTATGGCGTGGCGTTCGCGCGGGCCACCGAGGCGGCGTTGCAAGTGACTGTGCCGCGCCGCGCGCAATGGCTGCGCGCCTTGATGCTGGAGCTGGAGCGCCTCGCCAATCACCTGGGCGATATCGGCGCCATCTGCAACGACGCCTCCTTCGCCATCATGCTGGCGCATTGCTCGATCCTGCGCGAGCGCGTGCTGCGCGCGGCCGATGCCGCCTTCGGCCATCGCCTGATGATGGATCGCGCCATCCCCGGCGGCGTGGCGGCCGACCTGACGCTGGAGGGCGCCGCGCAGATACGCGCCGTCGTCGCCGAGATCCGCGCCCGCTTCCCGACGCTGGTGGAGCTCTATGACGACACCACTTCGCTGCAGGACCGCACCGTCGGCACCGGCAGGCTGTCGGCGGCGCTGGCGCGGCAGTTCGGCGCCGGCGGCTTCATCGGCCGTGCCGCCGGCCGCGTCTTCGATGTCCGAAGCCTGCCCGCCGACCTGCCTTATGCCGAGATCGGCTTCCAGATGGTGACGCGCGACGAGGGCGACGTGAATGCGCGGGTCTGGGTGCGCATCGACGAGGTGACGCACAGCCTCGCCTTGGTCGAGCGTCTGCTTGACGGGCTGCCCTCGGACGGCCTGTACACGGACGTGCCGGCGCGCGAAGGCGAAGGCATGGCGTTGGTGGAGGGATTCCGCGGCGACATCCTGTGCTGGGTCAGGCTGGACGCGGACGGCCATGTCGCGCGCTGCCATCTGCGCGATCCGTCCTGGTTCCAGTGGCCGCTGCTGGAGGCGGTGATCGAAGGCAACATCGTCGCCGACTTCCCGCTCTGCAACAAGAGCTTCAACTGCTCTTATTCGGGCCACGATCTGTGATGAGCGCGCGATGAACAAGCTGCTGCTGCAATCCCTGGTCCTGCCGCCGGTGACCGAGCCGGCGCCGAAACCCGACCCGGATGCGCTCGCCGAGATCGGCGCCAAGGTGGACTCGGCGGCCAAGCGCCGGCTGGGCCGCTCGCTGTCGATCCGCGAAGTCGATGCGGGTTCCTGCAACGGCTGCGAGCTGGAGATCCACGCCCTCAACAATCCTTTCTACGATCTGGAAAGATTCGGCCTGCGCTTCGTCGCCTCGCCGCGCCATGCCGACGTGCTGCTGGTCACCGGGCCGGTGACCGCGAATATGCGCGAGGCGCTGGAGCGGACCTATCGCGCCACGCCGTCTCCGAAATGGGTCGTGGCGGCCGGCGATTGCGCCGCCAATTGCGGCATTTTCGCCGGCTCGTACGCGATCGTCGGCAGCGTGGCCGACGTGCTGCCGGTCGATCTGCATATTCGCGGTTGTCCGCCCAGCCCGCTGCAATTGCTGCGCGGCCTCCTGGCCCTGCTGGAATCCTGACAAATCGTCGCTGCCGCGTGGCCGTTTTGTAACGGTTTGACGGTTGCGACCCGGCCAAGCCATAACCATCTGGAACGGGTGGTTTCGGTACACGATAAAAAGTCTGGGAATAGAGGGCTGGCTTGGCGTTGAAGGAACGGAAACGGCTGCCATTTCGCAAGCCGGCCGGCTTCTGGCACCGGCTGGTCCGCGCCGTCCGGTTCCGCTTGATCGTGCCGATGATGCGCAGCCAGCATTCGCCGGAACACACAGCGCGCGGCGTCATGGTGGGCCTGATCTGCGCCTGCATCCCCTCGCCGGTCGGGCAGATGGGCCTTGCCTTCGCCGCCTGGGTGGTGGCGCGGCGCCTGTTCAAATGGGATTTCAGCCTCATCCAGGGCCTCGCCTGGACCTGGACCACCAATGTCTTCACTGCCGCACCCTGCTACTACACCTTCTTCCTGACCGGGCAGATCCTGCTCGGCCGCTGGGACGATCTCACCGGCTACGATTCTTTCGTCCAGGCCTTCAGCAACATCGTCTACGGCGATGCCGGCTTCATCGACGGCATCTACGACCTCGCCAAGGTGGTGGTGCTGGATTGGGGCCTCGCCATGTATGTCGGTGCGGTGCCCTGGGCGGCTTTCTTCGGCTGGCTGGGCTACCGTCTGGGCCTGCGCTTCGTCATCGCCTATCGCGCGGCGCGGGCCCGCCGCTGGGAACGCCGCGCGGCCCACTATGCCGCGCTCGCCACCAAACGCGCGGGCGCCGCGCCCGATCGCCCGTGAAGTGCTCCTGACCCATTCGGGCTAGGTTCCCACCTCGACTTGTGCCGCCGCCGTGACTTCATTAGCGTGCGGGCCAGTTGTTCGAGAGGGCACATCCATGGCGCACCGCGCTTCATTGAGGGCCAAGTCGGGGGCCGGATCGAGGACGAGCTTGAAGGCCGCCCCGGCCGCGGAGCTTGATCGCTTCCTGAAGGCCAATCCCGGCATTCGCCACATCGATGCCTTCCTGCCCGACATGAACGGCAATCCACGCGGCAAGCGCTTCCCCGTGCATGAGGCGGCGAAGATCTGGACCGGCGGTGTGCAGCTTCCGTTCTGCCTTTATTTCCTGGATGCCACCGGTGAGGATCTCGATCCCGGCGGGCGCTCGGAATTGCGCGGCGATCCGGACGGCAATGCCTGGCCGGTCAAGGACACGCTGACCCTCGTGCCCTGGGCGCCGGAGCCAACGGCGCAGGTGCTGCTGACCATGCCGGAGCAGGCGAACCAGCCCTGCCTGGTCGACCCACGGCAGGTTCTGAGCAAACTGGCGCAGCGTTTCGCCAAGCGCGGCCTGACCCCGGTGGTCGCGGTGGAGATGGAATTCTACCTGATGGACCGCAAGCGTGGGCCGATGGGCGAGCCGCTGCCGCCGATCTCGCCCGCGACCGGAGAGCCGGACAACACGCGCCAGCTTTATTCCATCGCCGGCCTCGACATCTATGCCGATTTCGTGCGCGACGTGGCGGATGCCGCGAAGGCGCAGAACATCCCGGCCTCCACCGCCATCGCGGAGAATTCGCCGGGCCAGTTCGAGATCAACCTCTATCACGCCGACGATCCCGTCGCGGCGGCCGATCATGCCGTGTTGCTGCGGCGGATCATCAAGTCGGTGGCGCCGCGCCACGGCTTCGCCGCCAGCTTCATGGCCAAGCCCTATCCCGACAAGGCCGGCAGCGGCATGCATGTGCATTGCAGTCTGGTCGATGCGAAGGGCCGCAACATCTTC
>DASZQC010000096.1:0-6418 GCA_035549815.1 Dongiaceae bacterium | reverse complement strand
GGTGCTGGAATTCCGCTTCCCGGTCCTGGTCGAGGAATTCCATATCCGCCGCGGCACCGGCGGCGGCGGCCGGTTCAAGGGCGGCGACGGCGTGCTGCGCCGGATCCGCTTCCGCGAGGCGATGACCGCCGCGATCCTCAGCGGCCATCGTCGCATCGCGCCCTACGGGCTGGATGGCGGTCAGCCGGGCGCCCTGGGCCGCAACCATGTCGAGCGGAAAAACGGCGAAATTATCGAATTGCAGGGCACGGACCGGATCGACATGCAGCCCGGCGATTGCTTTATCATAGAGACACCCGGCGGCGGCGGTTACGGCGCCGCGGCGGAACGCAAAGCAGCGGAGTAGGGCAGGGTGCTAGCCATGAACCTCATGAAGCCAATGCTGCTTTGTTGCTCGGCCGGGTTCCTGGCGCTCGTGGCCCCGATGGCGGTCAGCTATGGTGAGGGCGATCCGAATCAGCGGATTCATGCTCTTATTGAACAGCTGCGCTCCGAACCGTCACTCACCACGCGCTATTGGTTGGCGAGCGACATTGCGGGTATCGTCCGGAGGACGCCGGACAAGACCCAGATCCGTGATGAAACCGTTGATGAGATTGTCGATCTGCTGCCGCATGACGACGGACCAGTGGTGATGTGGTTGGCGGCGGCATTGGGGCAATTCGGCCAAGCCGCCAAGCGGGTCGTTCCCGAGCTGGAAGTGGCGCTGGAGAGAGAGCTGATTGCGGAACAGGCGCTCCACACTCGAACGGGTCCCTGGCCGTCGGATGTGATATGCGGGGCGCTCAGAAACATTGACGGAGCCAAGCGCTCCGGGTGTCTGACCCCCTAGCGAGGAAAGCCATGGCCATCGCCAACGCCCCGAAACGGAATTTCGACCGGCAGGCCCTGATCGCCGCCTTGCAAGGTTTGCTCGGCGACCGCTGCAGCCTGAATGCCGGCATCCTCGACCGCCACGGCCATGATGAGAGTTATCACGAATCGCATGCGCCGGATGTGGTGGTGTTCCCGCAATCGACCGAAGAAGTCGCGGCGGTGATGCGCCTCGCGCGCAAGCATGGCGCGCCGGTCATCCCCTTCGGCGTCGGCACCTCATTGGAGGGCCATGTCGCCGCGCTTGAGGGCGGCGTCTCCATCGACATGGGCCGCATGAACCGGGTCGTCGAGGTGAATGCCGAAGACCTCGACGTGCTGGTCGAGGCGGGCGTCACCCGCAAGCAGTTGAACGCGCATCTGCGCGACCAGGGCCTGTTCTTCCCCATCGATCCCGGCGCCGACGCCACCATCGGCGGCATGACCGCGACGCGGGCCAGCGGCACCAACGCGGTGCGCTACGGCACCATGCGCGAGAATGTGCTGGGCCTGACCGTGGTCACCGCCGACGGGCGGATCATGAAGCTGGGCGGCCGGTCGCGCAAATCGGCGGCGGGCTATGACCTGACGCGGCTGTTCGTCGGATCGGAGGGCACGCTGGGCGTGATCACCGAGATTCGCCTGCGTCTCTATGGCATCCCGGAGGCGATCGCCGCCGCGGTGACCCAGTTTCCGACCATCGGCAACGCGGTCGACACGGTGATCCGCGTCATCCAGTCCGGCATCCCGGTGGCGCGCATCGAGCTGCTGGACGAGATGCAGATGCGCGGCATCATCCGCTATTCGAAGCTGGATTATGCCGAGCAGCCGACCTTGTTCATCGAGTTCCACGGCTCCGAGCGCGGCGTCGCCGAGCAGGCGGAGCTGGTGAAGGCGATCGCCGCCGACAATGACGGCGGGGATTTCCGCTGGAGCGTGAAGCCGGAAGAGCGCACCCAGCTCTGGCAGGCGCGGCACGATGCCTATTACGCGGCCCTATCCTTGAAGCCGGGGACCAAGGGCTGGCCGACCGATGTCTGCGTGCCGATCTCGCGCCTGACCGACTGCATTGTCGAGACCAAGCGCGACATCGAGGATAGCGGCATTCTGGCGCCCATCGTGGGCCATGTCGGCGACGGCAATTTCCATACCTGCATCCTGGTGGACCCCGAGGATCCAGCGGACCTCGCCAAGGCGGAGGCCTTCAACAGCCGTCTGGTCGAGCGTGCGCTGAAAATGGGCGGCACCTGCACCGGCGAGCATGGCATCGGCTTCGGCAAGATCGGCTATCTGGAACGCGAGCATGGCGAGGCCGTCGGCCTGATGCGCCTCATCAAGCAGACGCTCGACCCGGAGAACCGGATGAATCCGGGAAAGATTTTTAGAGCATAGTCCCCAGGGTCGACAAAGCACCGTCATGGTCGGGCTTGGCCCGACCATTCACGAGTTTGCGTCCGCCTGCACGATTCTTGCCCATCGAAACTCGTGGATGCCAGGGCCAAGCCCTGGCATGACGATGATGTGTTCGGGTGGAGGCTGCGCTGCCGGCGCGCCTGGACGTCGAATAACCGCTACTTATCGTCGTTCGAGGGCTCCGGACGTTCGCGCCGGTGGCCTTCGAGCGCGCGGTCGGCCTTGGTTTCCAGCCGGTGCACCACGTCCTTTTCGGACTTGCTGCGACCGTATCTGGCGCGATTCTCCTGGGCCTGCCGCTGCTGCTCTTCCCGGGCCTTGGCCTTGCGAATCTGGTTCAGATTGACGATATCAGCCATGGGATGCGCTCCATCGACCGGGCCGGCCTCGCAGAAATGTCACCAGGGGCAGAACAGGTAGCAGTTGCGAGGTATTCTCTCTGGCAGTGATAATACGAGCCACGACAGCGCGGGCAAGTAAAACTGCAACGCCGGCGCGATAACCAAAGTAACAATTCGGGGACCGAGGCAGGGACGATATGAAAAAAGTGCTGTGGATCGTCGGCGGCCTGATCGGCTTGCTCATTGTCGTGGCCGTTGCCGCGCCGTTCTTCATCGATCTCAACGACTACAAGGCCGAGATCGCGGCGCAGGCCAAGAAGGCCACGGGGCGCGAGCTGGCGATCGACGGCGACATTTCGCTTTCGATCCTGCCCACCCCCGGCGTGACGGTATCCGGCGTGCGCTTCGGCAACGTGCCGGGCGGCAGCGTGCCGGATATGGCGACCCTGGACTCCGCCACCGTCAAAGTGGCGCTGATGCCGCTGATCTCCGGCAAGGTCGAAGTCGAATCCGTGGTGCTGAACAAGCCGACCTTCATTTTCGAGAAGCTGCCTGACGGCAGCGGCAACTGGCAGATCGCGCCGGAGGTCGAAGCGCCCGAAGCCGGCGTCACGCCGGAGGTGACGACCGCGCCGGCGCCGGCCGAAGGCGGCGACAACATGGCGGTCGTGATCAAGAGCGCCTCGATCGAAGGCGGCACGCTGATCTACAAGGACCTCGCCAAGGGCACCGAGCAGAAGGTCGAGAACCTCAACATCGACCTGGCGCTGGACAGCCTCAGCGGCCCCTTCCAGGCGGAAGGCGGGGCCACCGTCGTCAACATTCCATTGGGTTTCCGCATCAAGACCGGCGTGCTCGATCTGACCAAGGCGATGCCGCTGGAGCTCGCCTTCAATTTGACCGACGCCAATGCGGAGATCGGCTTTGCCGGCCAGGTGAACGCCGCCGGCGCCGAGAATCCGGACACCCCGATCGTCACCGGCAAGCTGACCGGCAAGGGCGACAGCGTCGCCAAGCTGCTGGCTTCGCTGCCCGGTGGCTCGGCCGAAGGGCTGCCGCCGCTGCTCGGCCAGGCCTTCTCCCTGGACGGCGACATCCACGCCGGCATCGCCAATGCGAAGGTGGAGAATTTCACGCTGGCGATGGGCGACCTGACCGCCAATGCCGGCGTGACCGCGACCTATCAGGGCCCGGTGGCCGTCGATGCGAAGCTGGCGATCGGCCGGCTCGATCTCGAGCAATTGATGCCGCCGGAAGGGGCGAAGGCGGAGGGCGCGGCGCCCGCCGCGACCACGGAAACGCCGGCACCTGCGCCTGCGTCTTTCAGCCTGCCGGCCGATGTCACCGCGAACGCCGAAGTGACCGTTCAGCAGATCGCTTATAAGGGCCAGGCGATCGACGACACCAAGCTGGTCGCCGAACTCGCGAACAGCGAGCTCACCATCAAGTCTGCCTCGGCCAAGCTGCCGGGCGGCAGCTCGGTCAATCTGAGCGGCGCGCTGACGGCGCAGGACGGCAAGCCGAACTTCGCCGGCGCGTTGAAAGCCGATTCCACCAATCTGCGCGAGCTGATCGAGGCCTTCGCCCCGGGTGCGGTGAAGGATGTGCCGCAGGACCGCCTGCGCCAGCTCTCGCTCACCACCCGTGTCGGCTACAATCCGGCGCAAGTCGAACTAGGCGATCTCAGCGCCACGTTGGACCAGTCGAAGCTGTCCGGTGGCGTGGTCGTCGCCTTGCCCGACGGCGTGCAGCGCAAGCAGATGGGCCTTGGCGTCGGCCTCTCGATCGACAAGCTCAATCTCGACGGCTACATGCCGGTCGCGGATGCATCGAAGGCCGAACCGGCCGCGGCGCCCGCCGAAAAGCCGGCGGAAGGCGGCAACCCGCTGAAGGCGCTGGCGCCGCTCGCCGACTACAACGCCAATGTCGATTTCCGCGCCGGGTCGCTGACGCTCAATCAACAACAGATCAGCGGACTGCGCCTGGTGGCGAGCGTCGCCGGTGGCGCGCTCGACGTGAAGGAGCTGAGCGTCAAGGACTTCCAGGGCGGCAAGGCCAACATCGCCGCCAAAGTGACCGAGCTGAAGGGCGACCCGAAATTCGCCGCCAATTTCGACATCACGGCGAAGGATGCCGGGCGGGTGCTGCAGATGGCCGGCATGCCGGCGGAGCAGGGCAAGCTCGGCGCGCTGACGCTCAAGGGCACGGCTTCCGGCACACCGACCGACGTCGCCTATGACGTGAATGCGGGCATGGCGGGCATCGGTTTCCAGGGGGCGGCGAAAGGCACCGCCAACGGCATCGGCGCCGGCATTCCGAAGATCAACTCGACCTTCGACATCAAGGCCAAGGATCTGGGCCCGATCGCGACCTTGGCCGGCATGCCGGCCGATGCCGCGAAGCAGGTCGGCGCGGTCGCCTTCGCCGGACAGGCGCAGAGCGGTGCCGACGATCTCAACTACGACGTCACGCTGTCGCTGGCGGGCGTCGGCGGCAAAGGCACGCTGAAAGGCAGCGTCGCCGGCTTGTCCGGCACGCCGCAGATCGATACCGCGCTGAACCTCGCGGCCGACAAGCCGGCGCCGCTGCTGCGCCTGGCCGGCCTCGCCGGTCCGAAGGCGCAATCGGTCGGCAAGCTCGGCATCGCCGGCACGCTCAAAGGCAGCGCCGAGGACATGAACCTCGACCTCAATCTCGACGGGCTGGGCGGCAAGGCGAAGGTGGCCGGCAACGTGCAGATGCCGAAGGAAAAGCCGATCGCCTTCAACATCGCGCTGCAGGCCGACCATCCGGAGTTCACCCAGCTCCTGAAAATGGCCGACATGCAGAGCAGCGGCGTCAGCGCCGGTCCGCTGAAGGCCTCGCTGAAAGCGCAGGGCTCGACCGAAAAGGCCAGCGTCTCCGACCTCAACGCCGCCTGGGGCAATTCCTCGATCAGCGGCAGCGCCGACTACGACGCGACCGGCGCCAAGCCGTTCGTGAAAGCGAGCCTGAAAGGCGGCGTGGTCAATTTGACGCCCTTCATGGGTGGCGGTGGCGGCGGAGAACCCGCGAGCAGCGGCGGCTCCTCCGGCGGCAAGAGCGGCTCGCCCTGGTCGGAAGAGCCGCTCGACGTCTCGGCCCTGCGCGCGCAGGACGCCGACATCGACTTCACCGCGCAGTCGCTGGTCATGCCCGACCAGCAGATCGACGACCTCGTCGCCAAGGTGACCTTGCGCAACGGCGTGCTCGACATGCAGACCTTGAGCGGCAAGATCTATGGCGGCAGCTTCGACATGAGCGGCTCCAAGCTCGATGCCAGCGGTACGCCCAAGCTCGACGCCAAGGGCAAGATCAACCAGATCCAGTTCGGCCAGGTGCTGGGCGGCGGCATCGCCGGCAACCAGGTGAAGGGCCCGCTGTCGCTGAACCTCAACGCCACCGGCGCGGGTGAGAGCATGGCCGACATCATGCGCTCGCTGAACGGCAGCGGCGATCTGGGCGGCAGCGTCATGATCATCGGCAAGGTGGAGCAGCAGATCGGCTCCGCGCTGCTGGGCGTGCTGGGCCAGAAGGTGAAGGCGGTGCAGGGCGTCACCAGCGCGGTGAACGGCATCCTGTCGTCCTTCACCGGCGTCGACAACCAGCTCAGCGGCACCTTCAATATCAAGCAGGGCGTGCTGAACACGCAGGACTTCGCCTTCGTCAATCCGCGCGCCCGCGGCACGGCCAAGGGCGATTTCGACATCGGCGGCTGGGCGATGAACATGCTGGTCGATCTGTTCGGCGCCGATGCGCAACAAGCCTTGATGAGCGTCATTCTGGAAGGCCCG
>DASZQC010000095.1:0-2416 GCA_035549815.1 Dongiaceae bacterium | reverse complement strand
GGGTCGCCACCGCGGCATTATCCCGGGGAACCTTTCAGGCGGCAGGCGCCTTCATGCTAGAGGTGGAGCGAAGCACCGATTCAAGGTACGGCGATGGCCATCTACAATTGTTCGAAATGCCCCGGCTATTGCTGCTCTTATCCCATCATTCCGCTGAAGAAGCGAGATGTGCAGCGGCTGGCCGACCATTTCGGTCTTTCCTTCGAACAGGCGCAGCGCAAATTCACCAAGAAGGAAGGCGAAGAGCCCTATGCCATGCGGCGCAAGGCCGACGAGCATTTCGGCCGCATCTGCCGCTTCTTCGACACCGATGCGCGCCGCTGCACCATCTACACCGCCCGGCCCACCATCTGCCGCGAGTATCCCGGCGGCAAGACCTGCGGCTACTATGATTTCCTGTTGTCCGAGCGCAACTCGCAGGAAGATCCCGACCACATTGCCTCGACCTGGAACAGGTAGAGCGCCCTTCAATCACAGTGAAGGCGTGTGCGAATGGTGCACTGCACAGTCGGGAAAGCCTTGGCCGCAGGGCAGTTTTTTGCTCTAACGGTCGCATAAAAGCAGGGGCTTGAAGGGACATCACGGACATCCGGAGCCGAAGGCCCCGCAGTCCGACTTCCCCGCATCGTCCCGAAGGTCACGCGCCGACGCGTTCGGCAACGCCACGCCTGTGGCAAGGAGGGGAAACATGTTCCATCAGCTCTTGACGCCCGTGAACGGCAGCCTTGGCCTGTCCTTCCTGGTGGCGGCAATCCCGATCGCGGTCGTGCTTGTGATGCTGGGCCTTCTCAAGCGGCCGGCGTGGCAATCCTCGCTGGCGGGCCTTGTGGCGGGTTTGATCATCGCACTCGGCGTGTGGAAGTTCCCCGTCGGCCTGGCGGTGTCGGCCACACTGGACGGCGTCGTCTTCGCGCTATGGCCGATCATGTGGATCGTGTTCGCGGCACTGATCCTCTACAACGTCGCGGTCCAGTCCGGCCGCTTCGACGCCTTCCGCCGCTGGGTACTGAAGCATCTGCCCGACGACCGGCGCATTGTGCTGATCGTTATCGGCTACGGCTTCGGCGCGCTGCTGGAAGGGGTGACCGGTTTCGGCGCGCCCGTCGCGATCAGCGCCTCGCTGCTGATCCTGCTGGGATTCAAGGCGGTGGACGCGGTGGTCTACGCGCTGCTGTTCAACACCGCCCCGGTGGCCTTTGGCTCGCTGGGCATTCCCATCACCGTGCTGTCCGGCGTCACCGCCCTTCCCGCCGACTCGCTGGGGGCGATGGTGGGCCGCCAGCTTCCCTTTTTCGCCTTTCTGCTGCCTTTCTATGTCATCGCCATGTATGGGGGCTTCAAATCGGTCAAGGCGCTGTTTCCGGTAATTTTCGTGGCGGGGGCCACCTTCGCGCTGGTCCAGTTCGCGACAGCCAACTATGTCAGCTATGTCCTGACCGACGTGCTGGCCGCGCTCAGCAGCCTTCTGGCGACGGTGCTGTTCCTCAGAGTGTGGAAGCCCGTGCCCGATCCGGCCTTTGCGATCGGGGCGGCGCCGGCCCAAGGCGTCAATCCCGAACACGGCGCCGTACCGCCATGGCAGGGCTGGCTGCCCTGGCTGATCATGTGCGCGGTGGTGATCCTGTGGACCATCTTCAAGGTTGCCGGCATGGGCCAGATGAACATCGAGTGGCCGGGCCTGCACAACCAGGTCTTCATCACCCTCTATGAAAAGCCATACGCCGCGATCTGGAGCTTCCAGCCGCTGGCCACCGGCACCGCGGTGCTGGTGACCGCCATCATCACCGCCTTCGCCGTGGGCCAGGGCGTGGGCGGCCTGGTGAAGGCGACCGCGCTGGCGTGGAAACAGGTGCTGTTGCCGGCACTGACGGTGATGGCCATCGTCGGCCTTGCCTTCCTGATGAACTATTCGGGCATGGCCTATACGCTGGGCAAGGCCGTGGCCGCGGCCGGTTTCCTGTTCCCGCTGCTGTCGGCCTTCCTGGGCTGGCTGGCCGTGTTCCTGTCGGGCAGCGATTCGTCGGGCAACGCCCTGTTCGGCAACCTCCAGGTGGTGGCGGCCAGGCAGCTGCACCTGGATCCGGTGCTGATGGCCGCCACCAACTCGTCGGGCGGCGTCATGGCCAAGATGATCTCGCCGCAGAACATCGCCACCGGCGTCGCCGTCAGCGGCCTGCAGGGACAGGAGGGCGCCATCTTCTCGCGCACCTTCCTGCACAGCATCCTTCTGACCGTGCTGCTGGGCATTCTGGTGTTCCTGCAGCAGCATGTCTGGGCCTGGATGATTCCGCCGCACTGACAGGCGATCACCTATCCGTTTTCGGAAGGGCCGGGCGGCAACGCCCGGCCTTTTCGTTTGCGGCGCACCCCTTTAGGGTTCGCCGCGGACAGCAGAGAGGGCGCCATGGCGGAACGG
>DASZQC010000094.1:0-2042 GCA_035549815.1 Dongiaceae bacterium | reverse complement strand
TTCCGATGCGCGCCCGGGCAACACGCACGCCAAGTCCTTTTTCACCGGCGTGCTGGCGACCGCGCTGGCGACGCCCTGTTCGGCGCCCTTCGTCGGCACCGCCGTGGGCTTTGCCCTGGCGCGCGGGCCGGTGGAGATCCTCGCCATCTTCCTGGCGCTCGGCCTCGGTCTCGCCGCACCCTATCTGGCCGTGGCCACGGCGCCTGATCTGGTGCGCCTGCTGCCGCGCCCTGGCCGGTGGATGCGCTGGCTGAAGAGCCTGCTGGCGCTGACCCTGCTGGGCACCGCCATCTGGCTCGTCTCCATCATCGGCGTGCAGACGGGTCTGCTCAGCGGTGGCGCTGGCGGCGGGCGCATTGCCTGGGTCAAGTTCGACGAGACCGCCATCGCCGGCCAGGTGGCGGACGGCAAGATTGTCTTCGTCGACGTGACCGCCGATTGGTGCCTGACCTGCCAGGCCAACAAGAAGCTGGTGCTGGATCGCGACCCGGTCGCCGCGCGGCTGCAGGGCGGCGATGTCGTGCCGATGAAGGCGGACTGGACCAACCCGGACCCTGCGATCTCCACCTTCCTGGAGCGTCACGGCCGCTACGGCATTCCGTTCAACATCGTCTATGGCCCGGCCGCGCCGGACGGTCTGAAGCTGCCGGAATTGCTGACCGACGCGGACGTGCTGGACGCCCTGGATTTCGCCAATAAGCCTAAATAGTCGCGGGCCCAAATAACCGCACTTGATTTGGCGGCTTTAGCCCCTTGAGGGGTCAGGCCGTGCGGCCTATCTTTGCGGCATCAGTTTCACGGGAGAAGCGGAAAGGAACAAGAAAATGGCCATCAAAGTCGGGGACAAGCTCCCCACCGTCAATCTGAAGCACATGGACAAGGACGGCATGCAGACCGTCTCCACCGACGATCTGTTCAAGGGCAAGAAGGTGGTGTTGTTCGCGCTGCCCGGCGCCTTCACGCCGACCTGCTCGGCCAAGCATCTGCCCGGCTTCGTGCAGCATGCCGAGGCGATCAAGGGCAAGGGCGTCGACCAGATCGCCTGCCTGTCGGTCAACGACGCCTTTGTCATGGATGCCTGGGGCAAGTCGCAGAATGTCGGCGACAAGGTGCTGATGCTGGCCGACGGCAATGCCGATTTCTCCAAGGCGGTCGGCCTCACCATGGACGGCACCGGTTACGGCATGGGCACCCGCGCCAGCCGCTACGCGATGGTGGTCGATAACGGCGTGGTCAAGGCGCTGAATGTCGAAGCGCCGGGCGCTTTCGAAGTGTCGAGCGCCGAAGCGATCATGAAGGCGCTGTAAGACAGCTTTCGAGTTTCGTTCGCGAAGATCGGCGGCCGAATGGCCGCCGATTTTTTATGCTATCAGCGAAATCCGAATCTCCCTCCCCCAAGTTGGGGGAGGGCAGGGGTGGGGGTTGTTCTATCTTGCGAGGATTGAGTCGGACGGAAGCGCCGTCGCCCCCACCCTAACCCTCCCCAGCCGACGAATGTCGGCATCCGCCGACGGCCTCGGGGGAGGGAAGTTCTACATAAAGCTCGCATCCTTGAGCTGCCGGATCGCGAGCCGCGCCAGTTCGTCGGCGCGCTCGTTCTCGGCGTGGCCGGAATGGCCCTTCACCCAGTGCCATTTCACGTCATGCGTCTCGATCGCGGCTTCCAGGCGCTGCCACAGATCGACGTTCTTCACCGGCTTCTTGTCGGCGGTTTTCCAGCCGCGTTTCTTCCAGCTATGAATCCAGGTGGTGATGCCCTGACGCAGATATTCGCTGTCGGTGTGCAGGTGAATCTCGCACGGCCTTTTCACCGCCTCGATGGCGCGGATCGCCGCCATCAGCTCCATGCGGTTGTTGGTGGTCTGCTCTTCGGAGCCGTTCAGCTCCTTCTCGACAGTGCCATAGCGTAGTACAGCACCCCAGCCGCCCGGACCAGGATTGCCGCTGCAGGCGCCGTCGGTGAAGATCTCGACGATCTGTTTCGATTTTCCCGTCATTAAATGCCGTAGGCCGCGGCGCTTTTCGCTTGCCGGTGGAAGGTC
>DASZQC010000093.1:0-2148 GCA_035549815.1 Dongiaceae bacterium | reverse complement strand
TCCCGACACCGAATCCTGATCCGCCAGCGCGCTCGCGTACAGCATCGACCGAAACACCACACCCGCGCCCCCGGTCACCAGGCCAACGCTTCCACGGTCGCTCACCCAGGAAATTTCATCGACGACTGCTTCGCTGCGGATCCAGAGGACCGTAGCCGCCAGGAACAGCGTTGCCGACGCGATGGTGAGCGCTTTTGCGGTCCAGCGGTTCATAGCACACCTGCTTTGCTCAGTCCGCTTCGAGTTTGCGAAGGCTCCACTCGATCAGCCGCTTCTCCCGCTCGGTCGGCGCTTTGCTCAGCGCGGCGTTGAGCGAATCCTTGGCGCCGAGCGCGGCCGGCCCCATGTAGCCCAGGGCAACGGTGGCGCGTTCGCGGACGTTCAGGTCGTCGCTGTTCAGATGCGGTGTCAGCACAGCGGCCGCCTCCGCGCCGCCGCATGCGAGCAGCTCGTAGCCCCACGCTGGCATATTGCCTTCAGTGCCGTCCATGATCTGCTGCGCCAAGGTCTTGGCCATCGGGGTGAGGCGCGGGCCCAGTTCACGAACGTAATCCTCGTAGATCAGCAGCGCGATATCCCCAGGCCCGCCCCCGCCGCCGGGACCACCGCGGCCACCGCGGCCGCCGCCATATTGCCAGGGTAAATATTGCTCGGGCGAGATGGCCCATGCGGTGGAGGATGGCAACACCGGGTTCTTGATCGGGGCGTTCCGAACCGCCGGCAGCGCATCGGAGGCGACGGGCCCCAGCAGCGAGAGGTAGATCATCATGTTGTACCCCTCGGCCTCGGTGGCGCTACGAAGGGCCTTGACCATGAAGTCCACCGCGGGATGCGCTTCTTTCCCGCCGATCTGCGACATGCCGCGGACCGCGGCCCAGCGGATCTCCGCCTGGTCGGAGGCAAGCATCTGGGCGAGCTTCGGCAGAGCCGGGCTCGCCGCCGGCGCGCCGATTCGGCCGAGCGCGTCCGCAGCGTCGATCATGTAATCCTTGTCATCCAGCAGCGGAATCACCGCCGGCGCCGCTTTCGCCGCCGCCGGCCCCAGCGTCGCGATCGCCTGAAGCGCCGCGACGCGCACCGATTCATCGGCATCTTTGCTCAGCAGCGCCGCGAGTTTCTCCGACAGCGCCCCTGCCGCTGGGCCGCCGAGCCCTGCGTTGCGGGCGGCTTCGCGGCGAACGGCAGCGTCGGAATTCTCCAAGCCCTTCGCCAGCACATCCAGCGGTGATGTCTGCTTCGGATTGATCTTCAGCAGCGCCGAGGCTGCCGCGAAGCGCACACGTGGCGCCGAATCTCCCAGCAGCCCGGTCAGCGGCGAAGTCGCGGTGGATCGAACGGCTTTTCCAAGGCTTCGGATGTCATCCGCCGCCTCCGCGCGGCTGGTCGCATCATCTGATTTGAGCTTCGCGATCAGCGCGGGCAGATCCGATTCATCCACGACGCCGCCGCCCAGCGAGTAATTCGCGTTTCCGGAAGCGGCCATCACCGTCTGCGGCATGTTCATGTCCGCACGGATTCGCTGGAGCCGCACCAGCCCCGGCAGATTCTGCCGATTCAGCGCCAAGTCGAAGCTGGCGGCCTCGTTGTCTGCGCCGTGCGCGACAACGGTTAGAACCGCGCTCTTTCCCGCCAGCATCTGCTCGATGCTGTCTGCCAGCCGCGAAACGGATCCATAATATGCCAGCGGCAGGTCCGGACGATCGGTGCCGATCTTCCAGGTGCCTGCGCCGGTGGCGCTGCGCGCCTGGTACCAGCCGGCGCCGAAGCAGACGACCGCGGTTGTGCGGGAGGTGAACAACACCGCCCGCGCGCCCGGCGTTGCCCATTGCAGGATTGGCCGTGCGACCGCGGCGCCTTCGGTGCCGAGCACATCGTGGGTCGCCGCCTCCGTTGATAGCTCGCCCTTGAGTGCGCGGACTTCCTTCAAAACGATTTCGTGTTTGGCTCGATCGAAGGAGGCCACCTCGACAACCGAAATCCGCCGTGAGTCGGAGATTACTTTTGAAAGTGTGGGAGCCAGATCGATATACGCCCGCGCGGGAAGAACCGCGATCAGATTGACGATCGCGACCAATACCATCATGCGCACGGCAATTTTGAATTTCACGTGTGACATCATCTACTCCGCAAATCCGCACCCGTCAGCTC
>DASZQC010000092.1:0-19429 GCA_035549815.1 Dongiaceae bacterium | reverse complement strand
AAATCACGGTGAAAGCACATCGTGGCAGCTTGGTGCGCAAGATGCAGGCGCGTTCCTTCGCGGCCCTGGTGAAGATGGCGATGGTGCTTGCGCTTTAGAAGATTGACGGCATGGCACTCGAGGTGCTGAGCCTTCCTAAGTCGGCAAGGATATGCACCTGCCCTTGTCCCAGGATCGCCGACAGGAAGCGATACAATGGCTCCCATCGGTAAAGCTTCTTCAAGCCGCTTTCCTCGGGAATGACATCGCCGGCGACCATGCCCAGGCAACGCTGTGCAGCATATCGACCAGATCGATCTGGGGCGCGAAGCCTATGTGCGCTTCTCGTCGTTCAGCCAGAAGACGACGCCGAAACTGGTCGGGCGCATCTACACCATCGCGGCGGATGCCACCGTCGACCAGAACACAGGGGCCAGCTACTACCTTGCTCGGCTCGAATTCGACCGCGATTCCCTTCCCGAGATCTTGCGCAACCGCCTGGTGCCCGGCATGCCGGCCGAAGTCTATGTGCAGACCGGATCGCGCTCGGTCATGAGCTATTTCCTGAAGCCGCTCACCGACCAGCTCGCGCGCACATTCCGCGAGGAATAGGGTCGTAGCCGATTACAGGCCGCGCTGGGCACTCAGAGCCCTAGGCGAGGAGGCGCTTCTCATCGACCTTGATCTCGTCCATGTCTTGCAGCCGAAAATTCTCTTCAACCAAGGCCATCAGCGCGGGCAAGCAATGGGCATGCAAATGTGTCTAGCTTCATTGAAACTCCGTGGCGCCGGATTGAGCAGACTCGATCAATAACACGCCGGGTCCTCTTAGTTTTTTTCTCTGGCCGGCCCGCCATAACGGTGTTGCCGCAGGTTCGAGTCCTGCCGGGCACACCAATCTTTTCAAGGGCATAAGAATCGCGCTCCGCGTTCTTCAAGGAGCGGCACGTTAGCGTGCGCCTTCCCGGTCCTCCGTGACGTATGCCGGATCGCTGAGAAGGATGTCGAAAACCTGTTCCGCGGCGACCGTCATGCCGTGGGCATTGAGCCGCGGCTCAGTCAATCCCGCGCCCGCCCATTTTACCGCCTGCTCGATGTCCTGATAGCTGGCGCCTGTCGCCAGAATGGCGGCAATTGTAGCGTCCTCCAGGTCTCCCACCAGGTGCGCCACATCGTCGTGGGTGAGATGCTGGGCACCCGGTTGCTGATTCTCTGCGCGCGTCATTCATGACCTCGTTCAGATCGGTTTCACGATGGTTGCCTGCAGACCCTTCTCGCCAGCCTCGGCGTGGTAGAGGACCGGGGCTCCAACCTTCAGCTTTGCAAACCCGTCCGCGGTCACGCTGTTGGCGTGGAAATAGATTTCGCCCAGCTCAGCATCCTCGATGAAGCCGTAGCTCCTGTCGGGGAACAGCTTGGTGATCTTGCCACGCGGCCTAGCCTCATGCGTCTTCACGTCTCCGCGCAGGTGCCGCGCCGTTTCCTCCAATCTCCGCGTCGCCGCCTCGAAAGCGTCCCGGACTGCAACGTACACGTCCTCATGTGCCTGATGTTCCGGCGCCTCGCGGTTGACCGCGATCTCTTGGCCTGGAACCGTGAGGTCGATGCTGACGTGATATAGCCGGCCTTTCCGCTGCCGACGGTTCGGCGCGCGGATGGTCACCCGGCATGCCATGATCCGGTCATGGAACCGCTCGAGCTTTGCCGCAAGTTCTTCGACCCGCGCCCGAACGGCATCGGAGGGCGTCATATTGCTGAAGGTGATTTGAACGGGGACTTTCATGGCTCAGTCACTCTGTCATTGGGACGGCTGCAAGTTTCCGTCATTCGACGAGCGCCGGCCTTGATTCAGCTCAAGCGCCCGACGAACAGATGGCGCCGGCGGGGGTCAAACCGCGTTGCACTCCCAGTTCTTTTGCCCTTCGTGCAGATCGGCTTGCCGCCCTGCTCCGACGCCGGCCGAGCACCTGAATATTCGCCTTATTACAAGCCCTTATCAGGCGAGAGACGCTTGGCCAATTGGCGGATGCAGCGCGCCGTCGCGTTTTGGCAGCTCCGATTGAAGCCCGATCAATGGCGAATCTGCGGGTAATCCGGCCGGCTTGACATGAATCAACGCAATTTCACGCGCCTGGGCCGAATCTAGGGCGTTCCGGGCTGCTGGGAATATCTGCGTTTCGTAAGTGCCATGCCTGGTTTGCGGTCGCACAAGGCGCCGAGGAGAGGAGCAAATATGAAGGCCAGTGACATCATGGTTTCGCCGGTCATTACGGTGAAACCCACCACGTCCATCAAGGATCTTGCGAAGTTGCTCTTGGAGCACAGGATCAGTGCCGCTCCGGTCATCGACGACGCGGGCAAGCTGGTGGGAATCGTCAGCGAGGGTGATCTGATCCGGCGCTCGGAAATCGGAACGGAATGGCGCCATTCATGGTGGCTATCGCTCATTTCGGACGATGAAGCGCTCGCGTCGGACTACATCAAATCTCGTGGAATCAAGGTAGCCGACGTGATGACCCGCGATGTTCTGACCGCGGCGCCCGATACGCCCTTGCACGAGATCGCGAAGATGATGGAGAAGAAAGCGATCAAGCGCGTGCCGATCGCGAGGGATGGTCAGCTTGTCGGGATTGTCAGCCGGGCGAACCTCGTGCAAGCGATCGCAAGCAGTGGATCCAAGCTGGATGTTCCGCTGTCCGACACGGCCATTCGCGATAAGCTTTTGGCGCACCTGAATGCCCAGAGCTGGGCGCATACCGGGCTCTTGAATGTGTCCGTCAGTGACGGTGTTGTCGATCTGTGGGGAATTAGCGGGTCGGAAACGGAGAGAAAGGCGATTCGCGTGGCAGCGGAGACGACGCCCGGGGTGCGCGCGGTGAACGATCACATGACGGTCCGTCATTTCTATGCGGATGCCTAGCCGGCCGCTGCAGTCGTAACTCCCGACGCTCTCGGTGTTCTGCGTTCGTCGTGGCGGCGAGCAACCGGCCCGTCCCGCTTGTTATCGGATCAGACAAGACCGGAAGCCAGCCTGATTCTTCGATGGCATCTTGACCAGGGATGCGGAAAGAATCGCGTCGGACCGTCTCTTGGCAATGTCGGAAAAGGTTAACATGGTATTCGCCACGGCGGGTCGCGGCGGCCAGAATCTTCGGGCTCGCCGCCTTGGCCTGCATGCTCAGCACGACGCGATCGTCATTATGCGGACGGACTGTGTCGTGTGCCGTTCGGAGGGGCTGTCGGCGCGCACGCAGGTGCAGGTCGTGGCCGGCGGGCGCGAAGTGCTGGCCACGCTCTACCAGGTTTCCGGCGATTTCATCGCTCCGAATGAGGTCGGCCTATCGGAAGGCGCCTGGGATCGGCTCGGTGTTGCCGACGGCGATTCGGTGATCGTCAGGCACCCGGATCCGGTTGAATCGCTGGGCAGGATGCGCCATCGGATCTACGGCCACAGGCTGGACAGCGCGGCCTTCAGCGCGATCATGTCCGACATTGTCGAGGGTCGCTATTCCGACGTGCAGCTTTCGGCGTTCGTCACGGCCTGCGCGGCGTTGCCGCTGGATGAACGCGAAACCATCGAGCTGACGCGGGTCATGGTGGATGTGGGGGAACGCCTCCATTGGCCGGTATCGCCGATCATGGACAAGCACTCGGTGGGCGGGCTGCCCGGCAATCGCACGACGCCGATCGTGGTGGCGATTGCGGCCGCGCACGGACTCGTCATGCCCAAGACCTCGTCGCGGGCCATCACGTCGCCGGCGGGAACCGCCGACATGATGGAGACACTCGCGCCGATCGATCTGGATCTTGCCAGCATTCGCCGGGTCGTGGAACGGGAATCCGGCTGTATCGTCTGGGGCGGCTCGGTGCGGCTGAGCCCGGCCGACGATATCCTGATCCGGATCGAACGAGCGCTCGATCTCGATACCGAAGGCCAGTTGATCGCGTCGGTGCTGTCCAAGAAGATCGCGGCCGGCGCGACCCATCTGGTGCTCGACATGCCGGTCGGCCCCACGGCAAAGGTGCGCAGCGCGGACTCGGCGCAAATCCTTGCCAAGCGATTGGTGGAGATCAGCGTCGGATTCGGCCTGGAGACCAGAGTTCTGCTGAGCGATGGGAGGCAGCCCGTGGGGCGGGGGATCGGGCCGGCACTCGAGGCACGCGATGTCCTGGACGTATTGCAGGGTTCCGCCGACGCGCCTCAGGATTTGCGGGCGCGGGCATGCCGGCTCGCCGGCGCCATCCTGGAACTCGGCGGCCGCGCGGCGGAAGGCTCCGGCGAGCACCTGGCGGAGGCGACATTGGCGGACGGTCGCGCCTGGAGCAAATTCCAGCGCATCTGCGAGGCGCAAGGCGGCATGCGCAGGCCGGGTGCGGCCGCTCACCGCCATCCGCTGCTTGCCGCGCGGGACGGCAAGGTTGCGCAGGTGGACAATCGCAAACTCGCGAAGATCGCGAAGCTCGCTGGCGCACCCCACGCCAAGACGGCAGGCCTGGAAATGCACGTGAAGCTGGATCAGGTGGCCCGGGCAGGAGAGCCGATCTGCACCATCCATGCGGAATCCCGTGGGGAGCTGGATTACGCGCTTGAGTATGCCAGTGCCCATACCGATATCGTCGGGATCGTCGCCGGATGACCCCGCCGATCTTGATCTCCATGCCGGGAAACGAGCAGATGACGAAGCGCCTGTCGGCATTGACCGGCGCGGAGGTCGCAGCGCTCGAGACCAGGCCGTTCCCGGATGGTGAAACCTATGTGCGCCTGATCACAGGTGTCTCAGGGAGAGACGTCGCCATCGTCTGCACTCTCGATCATCCCAATGACAAATTCGTGCCGCTCGCTTTCACGGCGGCAGTCGCACGCGAATTTGGGGCGAGCCGGGTAGGGCTGATCGCCCCCTATCTGGCCTACATGCGGCAGGACCACCGGTTCAAAGAGGGCGAGGCCGTCACCTGCACGCACTTCGCGCATCTGATCTCAAACAGCTTCGACTGGTTGGTAACGGTCGAACCGCACTTGCATCGGCATGCTTCGCTCGACGAGGTCTATGCCATTCCCAGCAAGGTAGTTCACGCCGACGCAGCGCTCGCCCATTGGATCCGCGATAATGTCAGAGATCCGCTGATCGTCGGGCCGGATTTAGAGAGCGCGCAGTGGGCGGGTCGTATTGCGGCGGTTGCGCAATGTCCGTACGTCGTCTTGACCAAGCGCCGGCTCGGTGACCGGGAGGTCCAGATCGATATCCCGGATATGTCAGCTTGGCGGGAACGCCAGCCGCTATTGATTGACGATATTATTTCCTCCGCCGCGACCATGATCGAGGCGGCCCGACTTTTGGCGGCGGCTGGAATGCGTAGGCCGATTTGCGTCGGCATCCACGGAATCTTTGCGGCAGATAGCTATGGATTGCTGAAAGTCGCGGCGGCGCGCGTCGCGACGGCCAATACGGTGGCACACGAATCGAACGAAATCGACCTGAGCGCGTTGATCGCCGATGCCGTCCTGCCCCTCGCGACGTGAGGCTGACCAGAAATTCCCCTGTATCGGCGCCGCCATTTCAAGCGGCCGCATCAGTGCATCATAAAGATGGGCCACGGGCTGTGCTCGAGCAGGCCTCGGGTCGCGCCACCAAGGATGCGCTCCCGCAGGCGGCTGTGGCCATAAGCGCCCATGACAATCAGATCGGATCCGAAGCGTTCACCGGCCGAGATCAAGATGGCGCCGATATCCTGAATACCGATGTCAATGGCGTGATTCTGCACCTTGATGCCGTGCAAGGCGAGATAAAGCGCGAGCTCGTTTGCAGACACACTCTCCTCAACTTCTCCGGCTTGCACCACGTCAACCTGTTCCGCCAGGCGAAGGAGCGGCAGCGCGGCCGTCACAGCCAGGGCAGCCTGCGTGCTGCCATTCCAGGCAATCATGACCCGGCTGCCTTTAACGGTGGAGACGGTCGGGGGTATGAACACAACAGGACGGCCGCTTTCAAAGATCGCCATATCCGCGGCCTCGAGCAGTGCGTCCGATGACTTGTCGTCGGGCTGCGCGACCACCAGCAGATCGGCGAAACGGCTTGAGATTGAAAGCATCCTGCCGGCTCGGCCCTCGACCTCTTTCCAGCTCGCCGACTGGCCAGAGGGTCCGCACACCCGGTCGTATTCGGTCTTTGCCTGGACACGGCGCTTTTCGATGGCCTGTTTGGCGGAATCGACGATCTCATCGATTAATCCCGCGGTCATTCCGTCCATGCCGATCGGGATGGCGTCATAGGGGTCTGCCTTGATATGCAGCACCTCCAGCCGTGCCGACAGGCGCGCGGTCAGGGAGACGGCCGCGCTGAGCACGCTCCGCAGATCGCTGCCGTCTGCGAGCGCCACGATGGATTTGATGGACATTGTCACATTCCTTAAGAATTGGCTGATCGCTGCCAATCTAAGTCGGCGCCCGAAGTAAGCTTTGATCCAGCTCAACCAAGGAGCAAACGATGGGCATCGAATAACGCGGTCCTGAGAACCATCGTGTGGATCCAGATGCAAGCGGCGCCGCGGAGCCGTATGAGCGTGGAATCGGACACGGACTCGCGCGGCGCACCGGCATGCAAGCTACGCAGCTTTGACGGCGATCTTCTTCGGCTTGCTCACCGCTTCCGGCGTCTTGGGCAGGATGACAGTGAGGACGCCGTTCTCGAACTTGGCTTCCATCTTGCTGTCGTCGATGCCATTGGGCAGGCGCAGGGTGCGCTCGACCGAGCCGAAATGCCGCTCGGACAGGAAATAGCCCTTCTTCTTCTCTTCGTGCTCTTCCTTCTTTTCACCTTTGATGGTCAGCAAGTCGCCGTCCTTGGTGACCTCGATGTCCTTTTCGGACAGGCCGGGCAACTCGGCTTTCACGCGATAGGCCTTCTCCTCGTCGATCACGTCGACCGCGGGAATCAGCCCCCGGATCTCGGATGTCAACTTCGAGAATGGTGTCATCTCCATCCACCGGGATGGGAACAGCCCCCGATCGAACTCGTCCATGATGCGGTCGATCTGATCACGCAAGGAGCGGAAGGGGTGCTGCACTGGCGCGGCGGGCTGCCCATTGCCGCCCTTCTGAACCTCAACTTGGGTTGATTTGTTGCTCATACTGGCCTCCTCGTCGGCTGGGGTAGAGGGATGTAACAATTTACAGATTTACGATACATTCCTGGGGCATAGACGACATTGACCTGCGTCAAGCGTGAACCAGCAGACTTGCAATCCGGCGCTGAAAGGGCCCCAATGGCTGCCGGCCGGCATGCGGAGTGGAGAGTTGAGCGAGACGTCGACTTCGGGGCTGACAGTTGCCGAGGAACAGGCAACGCGCCTGGAATCCATGATCAACGCCATACCCGATGCGATCATTACGATCGACGAGCGGGGGCTGATCAGATTCTTCAGCGTCGCCGCGGAGCGGATGTTTCAATATAAAGCGGACGAAGTCATCGGCCAGAACGTCAAGATTCTGATGCCGGCTCCTTACAGTATCGAGCATGACGGCTATCTGGATCGCTACCTGGAGACGGGTGAAAGGCGGATCATCGGATTGGGGCGAATCGTCGTCGGACGGCGGAAGGACGGTAGCACCTTCCCCATCGAGCTGGCGGTTGGTGAAGCGCTCGCGAAGGGCCAGCACATCTTCACCGGGCTTATCCGCGACATTTCGGACAGGCAAGAGACGGAGCGGCGCCTGCATGAGGTCCAGGCGGACCTGATGCACGTCTCCCGGCTCAGCGCCATGGGGGAGCTGGCTTCTGCCCTGGCGCATGAACTCAACCAGCCGCTGACGGCAATCGGCAATTATCTCGTGGCCGCGCAGCAATTGATCGAGCGGGGTCCGGAGCATGCGCAGCGGGCAAGTGATGTCATCGGCAAATCAATCGAGCAAGCCTTGCGCGCCGGCCAGATCATCCGCCAACTTCGCAGCTTCATCCAGAAGCGCGAGGTAGAGCGGGCGCCGGCGGAAATCGACAAGGTCGTTGACGAGGCGAGCGCCTTGGCATTCATCGGCCTCAAGGAAAAAGGCGTCCGCGTCGCCATTGAGCGCCAGAGCAATCTGCCGGAAGTGCCGATCGACCGCATCCAGATCCAGCAGGTCCTCATCAATTTGATCCGCAACGCGGTCGATGCCATGGATGGCCAGGATCGCCGAGAGTTGACCATTCGGGTCTCCGCGGCGGACGGTGAAGCCAGAATCAGCATCATCGATACCGGCTCCGGCATTCCCCCTGGCATGGAGGAGAAGCTCTTTCGCGCTTTTGCCACGAGCAAGGCCAGCGGCATGGGGGTGGGATTGTCGATCAGCCGAACCATTGTCGAAGCACACAATGGCAGGCTCTGGTTCGAAGCCAATCCAACGGGCGGCGCCATATTCCATATGGCGCTGCCGCTTTCCGGCGAAGCTGCAGCATGACCGAAAAGTCCATTGTGCATATCGTCGACGACGAAGAGGCGGTTCGCACTTCCCTGGCGACACTGCTGGAGATCAATGGATTTGTTGCTCGGGTCTACGGGTCTGGCACCGAGTTCCTGGATCGGGTCGACCCGTCGGTGCCCGGTTGCGCGCTCGTAGACCTGAAAATGCCTGGATTGGACGGGCTGGGGCTGCTTCGGAAGATGGCCGACTCAAACATCAAGGTTCCGGTCGTGATGATGACCGGCTTCGGCGAGGTTGCGACCGCGGTGAAAGCGATGAAGGCCGGGGCCGCAGACTTCCTGGAGAAGCCGCTCGACAGCGAGGAACTGCTGACGCTTCTCAATCGACTTCTGTCGCAGGCAGTGGTCACCGCCGAGGTCGAGCAACGCAAGGAGCAGGCGCAGGCGAGGTTGGCAAAGCTGACAGAGCGAGAACGCGATGTGTTTAATGGGCTCGTGATCGGAAAAACAAACAAGGCGATCGCCCTGGATCTGAATATCAGCCCCAGAACGGTGGAGATTCACCGCGCCCACATCATGGCCAAGCTGGAGGCGGGCACCTTGTCCGATCTCGTACGGTTGGGCCTTTCGCTAGGGGATCGGCCGTAATCCGCTTGCCGCCGCGGCGGGCCGGACCATGCCCTTCTCAGGGCCGGTGCCGACAACTCAAAGCCAAATGACACAGATCAATGTAAGCATGGGTGGCTCATGATGATCTATGCGCGGCTATTTGGGTGCTGTGCATGAAAAACATGAGCAAATCCGTGTTCGTCGTTGATGACGACGACGCCGTAAGAGACTCTCTTAGGACGCTGCTCGAGCTTCAGTCCTTGTCGGTCTCTGCCTTCGAGACTTGTCAGGATTTCCTGAACGCCGATTCCGCCGGTGCGGCGTGCCTTGTGCTCGATATTCACCTGCCGGGGATGAGTGGCTTCGACCTGATGGAGGTTTTGAAGCGGGAGAAGCGCAACCTTCCGACCATCTTGATCACCGCTCGATGCGATAATGCGATTCGCGACCGCGCACGCGCGCTGGGCGCGGTAGCGCTCCTGGAAAAACCTATAAACTTCAATAACCTGATGGGCGCCATTGGGCGCTGCATGGAGCAGCCCGACGCATAGGGACAAGTACGTACGCACTTCGCCGTACGTAGCCGGCCCGAATATTCCGTTCGCCAGGAATACCCGAACATCCTGCC
This sequence comes from Dongiaceae bacterium, assembly GCA_035549815.1. Taxonomy (GTDB): domain Bacteria; phylum Pseudomonadota; class Alphaproteobacteria; order Dongiales; family Dongiaceae; genus Dongia_A. The sequence continues at coordinate 9,816 of DASZQC010000092.1, read as the reverse complement.
TGAGATGGTCTTGAAGTCGGAGGGGATGTTCGATGATACCGATGACCAGCAATGTTGAATTCTCGCGGCGCCGGCACCAGGCGGCACAGTTTCCCGGCGCGTCCGAGTCCAATCGAGGCGACGCAGAATTTTGCATTGGCAACCCCGGCTCCCGGCAGATCCGGAGCTTGAAGACCGGCGAGAGCCTGTTCCTGCAAGGCGATATGGTTCGATGGGTCTGGGTCCTCCGTGAAGGATGGGCGTTCCGCTACCAGACCCTGGAAGATGGCCGGCGCCAGATCGTCGATTTTCTGTTGCCGGGCGACATCCTGGGCATCGGAAGGTCGTCGCAGATGCCTTATGGCGTGGAAGCCTTATCTCCCTGCGCCTGGGTGACCCAATCGCGTGAGGCCTTCCTTGCAAGGCTGGCGCAGGAGCCGGCGTTGGGCCTGAAGCTGGTCGACATGCTCTCCGCCGGCCAGGTCCGGGCTTTCGAGCAGATGACGAGCGTTGGCCGCCGCACGGCCCGCGAGCGGGTTGCTCATCTTCTGCTCGACCTTGCAAAACGCGCTCAGACGGCCGCTGGTAAGGAGCGGCTGGAGGTGACGATGCCGCTCATGCTGTCGCATATCGGCGACGCGCTGGGTCTCGCCACCGAGACCGTGTGCCGGTGTCTGGCCGAACTGAAGCGCGCCGGTATTCTGGTGTTCAGCGCCGGACGGCTGGAGATTCTCGACCTTGAAGGCCTATCGGATCTCGTCGGCTTGATTGTCGAGGATGACGAGGATCGCGTGCGCCAGGACAGGCGCTTGGTCGCTTAGCGGGGGTTGTCGATGGCACGTCCGCAGATCGACAAGAAGACGCAGTTCCATATTTGGTACTTTCTGGCGGCGTTTCTGGGGCTGTTCCTGTTCCAAATCCTGTTCGCGCAGATTTCGGATGTGGAGGTTATTCCCTACAGCAGGTTCAAAGAGCTCGCGAAGGAGCGGCAGGTCGCGAACCTGGTTGTCACCGAACACTATATCCGCGGCACGCTGCAAAGCGATTCCGGCCCGCGGGAGTTCGTCACCAACCGGGTGGATCCCGCTGTCGCAACCGAGCTTGAGCAGATGGGGCTCAGCTTTTCCGGCGGCGCTGAAAGTAACCTGCTCCGCGATGTCATCTCCTGGGTTGCGCCGGCAATCATGTTCTTTGGCCTTTGGTTTCTGCTATTTCGCAACATGGCCGAGAAACAGGGGCTTGGCGGTGGCTTCATGACGATCGGCAAGAGTCGAGCCAAGATCTTTGTCGAGAAAGATACCAAGGTCACGTTCGCAGACGTTGCCGGCGTCGACGAAGCCAAGACCGAGCTGGAAGAGATCATTCAGTTTCTGAAGGATCCCAAGCGCTACGGGCGTCTGGGAGGTCGGCTGCCGAAGGGAATCCTGTTGGTTGGTCCGCCGGGCACCGGCAAGACCTTGCTGGCCCGGGCAGTCGCCGGAGAGGCCGGCGTCCCGTTCTTCTCCATCAGCGGCTCGGAGTTTGTGGAGATGTTCGTCGGCGTCGGCGCGGCCCGTGTCCGCGACCTGTTCGAGCAGGCACGCGCCGCGGCGCCCGCCATCATTTTCATCGACGAACTGGATGCGCTGGGCCGCGCACGTGGCGCATTCCCCTTCTCGGGCGGTCACGACGAGAAGGAGCAAACGCTCAATCAGCTCCTGTCGGAGCTCGACGGGTTCGACCCGAGCAGCGGGCTCGTGCTGCTGGCAGCCACCAACCGGCCAGAGATTCTCGATCCCGCGCTGCTGCGCGCCGGGCGTTTTGACCGGCAAGTGCTCGTGGACCGACCCGACCGGATCGGCCGTATCCAGATCCTGAACGTGCATCTCAAAAAGTCCAAGCTGGACCCAAAGGTCAACCCCGAAGAGGTTGCCGCCTTGACGCCCGGCTTCACGGGCGCCGATCTGGCAAACCTGGTGAACGAGGCGACTTTGCTGGCAACCCGTCGCGGTGCCGAGGCCGTGACGCCGGACGATTTTACGGCCGCGATCGAGCGGATCGTCGCCGGCCTGGAAAAGCGCAACCGTTTGCTCAATCCCAAGGAGCGCGAGGTGGTGGCGCACCACGAGCTTGGGCATGCGCTGGTATCGCTGTCTTTGCCCGGCACCGAAGTGGTGCAGAAGATTTCCATCATTCCGCGCGGCATCGGATCGCTCGGTTATACGATCCAGCGACCGACCGAGGATCGCTATCTGATGACGCGCGACGAGCTGGAGAACCGCATGGCTGTGTTGCTCGGCGGCCGCGCGGCCGAGCGCCTGATTTTCAACGAGCTGTCGACCGGTGCGGCCGACGACCTGGCGAAAGCCACTGATATCGCCCGCAACATGGTGACGCGCTTCGGCATGGACGAGAAGCTGGGGCAGGTTGCTCTCGACGAGCCACCGCAATCCTTTCTCGGCGTCCAGCCGCCGCAGATCGACTTCAACCGCGCCTACAGCGAGCAGACGGCGCGCGAGGTCGATCTCGCGGTGCGCGCATTGATCGATCGCGCCTTCGATCGGGCGACCCGCATCCTGCAGGACCGTCGCGCTGCGTTGCAATCGATCGCCAAGCGGCTGCTGGAGAAGGAGACGCTGAGCGGCGCGGAACTCAAGTCCCTGTTGGGCGACGAGGCTGCGCCGCCGCCGCCCCGCGCAGTTGATGCAGGTCAACGAAAGTCGGCCTGAGAAAGGCGATAATTTTGGGATTGGAGGAGGCAACCATGTCGGCATCCGGTCTCGAAATCATCGATACGTCTGTCCAGAAGACCCATATCTGGCTGAAGGAAATTATGGGGCGCCTGGGAACGACGGATCGTCACCAGGCTTACATGGCGCTGAAGGTGACGCTACATGCGTTGCGTGACCGGTTGAGCGTCGATGAGGCCGCGCAACTGGGCGCCCAGCTTCCGATGGTCGTCAGAGGCCTGTTCTTTGAAGGGTGGCGGCCAGGCGGAAAGCCGGACAGGGCGACGACCTGGGAGACGTTCATGAAACCGGTTTATCTGGCCACCTGCCAGGATGGCATTTTCTCACCGGAGGACGTCGTCTCGGCGGTGTTCGACGTCCTGTCCAGGCATATCAGCAGCGGCGAGATCGATGACGTGATCGGCCAACTGCCGCGCGATCTCCGTGCTCTGTGGCCGGATGAGGCCCGGGCCGTCCTCCGATAACCAAGAATCATGTCGCAAAGGATCTGACAGATGGGAAAAGCGCCCGCTTCGCGCCGAGCAACCTCCGAGAAGACGCAGCGCACCTGGGTCGTGGTTGCCGACGGCGGTCATGCCCGCGTACTGGAGAGCAGCCATTTGCATTCCGGCGTTACGATGCGGCTGGATCTGGTCTCGGATGCCACGCAGACGGCGGGGCGGCTCGCGCCCGACCGATTGCCGCGGACGCAGGAAAGCGGAAATGCGGCCCGCCACGGTATCGAACCGCGCTTGAGCTTGAAGGATTACGAGAAGCGGGTTTTCGCGGCTCGGCTGGCGGCATACCTGAAAGGCGGTCTGAGCAGCTTTGATCGGCTGATCCTGGTCGCGCCAATGCGTTTCCTCAATGTTCTGAAGGAGGCGATGCCGGAGGTCGTAGCACGAAAAATCTCGGCAACGCGCCGCAAGGACTTGACCTGGATGACGGATGCACAGGTGCTTGAACAGCTTGGCTCGCTCGGACGCCAGCTCCGCCGGGCGCGCGAAGGCGCCTAGCCGCAGGGCATCCGGCATCAGACATTCACTTTGGGGCGGCCATCCGAATTGTGCACGACCGAACGGCGCGGCGCGCCGATAGCCGGACGCGGCTTGGCATTATTCGAGACAGCCTGCGCTTTTCAGCGGTGATGGACGCCTATGCGCAGCGCGGCGGCATCCTGGAGAGAACCCGGCGGATGACCTCTTCGCCTTTGGAGGGCAGCGATGAGGCGATTTCGGCGCATTCCGGATGCGTGGAGAGATAGTGTCGCAGGACGAGCTTCAGGGCCAAGGCGTGCAGAAGGTCTCCTCGGGCGTTTGCGGCCTTGATGTCATCCTTTATCATGTTTCTGATGTGACGGCTGCCGTCCGGGGTCTGCACCAGATAGCTGCCCAGCTCGGCGGCCACGACCATCGGCAGATGCTCATGCTCCGCGATGGCGGCGATCTCCTCTTCCGTCAGGCAGCTCAGGGCAACACAGTCCTCAAGCGATAGCACGTTTCGAGTCGTCCTTTATATGCCTGCAATGACGAGGCGATCGGTTTACGTTACGCGCCTGGAACCCTTGCCTCCGAACGCGAGGCCGGCGCTGGCTTGCGCCCAGCTTTGACCGGCGAGGTCGAACTGCAGGCGAGAAGCGCCTTGCCAGTGAAAGTCCCGCTAAACTTCTATGACAAAAAAGTATCCAACGCGCAGGCTCGAAGTTCTTTGATCCAGGTCAATCCGCATGAGTTATCCATCGATGGCTCGGATCAATGCCGTCCGGAGCTCCTATCGAACTGGAGCATTCTGGGCTGGCTGCAGATGTGGCAGGAGTTCTTCTTTTCCAACCTGCGCCAGTCGGTGGACCTCGCCATCAGTGACGCGCGGCCAAGCTACACGACCGCGGGCGACGGGACGGGATTCGCAGACTGGAGGCGGCCGAGCCGGCATAATTGTGCCGACGCTCTAGGGTCTCACGCCCGGCGCTTCCAGCTTCAAGCCGGCGGCGCTTGGGTTCCGGGCCGCAGCTACCGGTTATGCCGATGCAGCGCGCGAATCGTGATAGCGGCGGCGGATGCGCGGTTCTCCACGCCGAGCTTCTCGAAAATCTGCTCCAGATGCTTGTTGACCGTGCGCGGGCTGATCTGCAGCACGCTGCTGATGTCCTTGTTGGACTTGCCGCGCGCGATCCAGAGCAGTACCTCGGCCTCGCGGCCGGTCAGGGAGAACTCGCTGCGCAACAGGTCGGCCTCGTGGGTTGCCGTAGCCGAGCCTAGCCGGAGCAAATGCTCGTCACCCTTCAGCCGCCCCAGATAGTTGAACTCCACATGGGTATCGCCTTCGCTCCAGAGATACGGTTTTGGATCAACGGTTGCCGATGCCCGCGCTAACCACTCCCGCGCCGGTATCGGAAGTTGAAAGTCGGATTCATCCGCGGCGGCGGACAGACTGTGCAACAACCTCGCGGCCTGAGGCGTCGTCCAACGCGCCAGGCCGTCGCGGTTCACCGCCAGAAGGAAGCGGCCGGTCGCATCCAGCGCCGACCGCGCCGCCTCCGATTCGCGGGCGTTGGCCAGATGCACGCGCATGCGCGCCATCAGCTCGTCGATCACGATCGGCTTGGTGAGGTAATCGACGCCGCCCGCATCCAGCCCCTGGACGATATGCTCGGTGTCGCTCAAGCCGGTCATGAAGATGACCGGGATATGAGCCAGGTTCCGCGCGCGCTTCAACTGCCGGCAGGCCTCGAAGCCGCCAATGCCCGGCATCACCGCATCCATCAGGATCAGGTCCGGCGTGATCTGCTCCACCAGCTTCAGCGCGCTTTCGCCGTCCAGCGCCACCAGCACGCTCGATCCCGCGCCCTCGATCGCCTCGGTCAGGAAGCCGAGGGTCTCAGGCGAGTCATCGACCACCAGGACGATGTCGCGCTTGCCGCCGGCGGGCGGCTCGGCCTTAGTTGGAGAGTTGGCCACGCAGCGACTCCAATGTCGCCATATAGCGCTTCAACTCGAAGCTGCGCACCATCATGCGCAGATCGTCGATGGTGTCCCGATGGTCGGGCTCGGCGGCGGCGATCTCGTCCAGCTTCGCCTCGATGCCGCGGATATAGCCGATGGCGCCGAGCTGGTGCAGGTCCTGCAGGTGCCGCGCGGGAAAAGGCGCCGCGGCGCCATTGGCCGCAGGAGCAGGCTCGGACACGATCGTCGCGATCGCCGGTTCCTCATAGGTCCATTCCACGCCCAACGCTACCTGGATCGCGGTCAGGAGCAATTGCACGTCGATCGGCTTGGCGATGAAGGAGACCTGCGCGAACTCCTGCACCTCGGCCTGCTCGTCGACATTGGCGGAGACGATGATGATGGCGGTGCGCGTGCCGTTCATCTCCCGCAGCGACCGCGTCACCTCCCAGCCGTTCTTGCCGGACATGGAAAGATCGATCAGCGCCAGGTCGGGCGCTACCGTGGCCGCAAGCTGCAGGCAGGCAACGCCGTCGGTCGCCGTGTGCAGATCGAAGCCGATCGGTTCCAGCAATTCGCGCAACAGATCGAGATGCGCGGCATCGTCATCGGCGGCAATGACAGTGAGCCGCGGCCCGCGATAGCCGGTGATGCGGCGTTGCTGCAGCAGGGGCACGATCGGCGCGGCCGCCGGCGACAACATCAGGCGCACGCGGAAGGCGCTGCCCTGTCCCAACGTGCTCTCCACCGAAACCGCGCCGCCCATGATCTCGGCCAGCAGCTTGGTGATGGTCAGGCCAAGGCCGGTGCCCGGCACCGCCAGCGCGCCCGGCATGCTGCCGCGCTCGAACGGCTCGAAGATGCGCGGCAGATCGGCATTTTCGATGCCGATGCCGGTATCCGCGACCTCGAACTCGCAGACCTGGCCGCGATAGCGCACGCGCAGTGCGGCATAGCCTTCGTGCGTGTATTTGACCGCATTCGACAGAAGATTGATCAGGATCTGGCGCAGCCGCTTCTCGTCGCCATAGACATAGAGCGGCAGGCCCGGCGCCGGCTCGTAACGGAACTCGATGCCCTTGGCCCTGGCCTGGATGCGGAACATGTCGACGATCTGCTCCAGCAACTCGGCGATGGCCACGCGGTCGCGGTTCAATTGCAGGCGTCCGGCCTCGATCTTGGCGATGTCGAGCAAACCATCGATCAGGGTCGACAGGTGCTCGGAGCTGCGGCGGATCACCCGCACCGCGTCCTGCTGCTGTGCCGGCAAAGCGGGGCTGCGCTCCATGAGCTGCGCGTAGCCGAAGATGGCGTTCAGCGGCGCCCGGATCTCATGGCTGACGCCGACGATGTAGCGGCTCTTCGCCACGTTGGCGGATTCCGCCGCGATCTTGGCCTTCTGCAACTGCGCCGAGGTGCGCTCATGCGCCTCGATCTCGTTGGTCAGCATCTGGGTCTGGCGCTCGGTCTCCTCCTCGGCGACGCTGCGGCTCTCATGTGCCAGGACCATGAGCCAGGCGACCACGCCGGAAATGCCGATGAGGGCCAGGTAGGTCGAGACCAGGGTGGTATGGACCGCGGCAAGGTTGCCGCCACCGGCGGTGTTCTGGAACAGCGCGATCAGCAGCAAAGTGGCGCCGATCACCAGGTTGAAGGTGAGGAACAGCCCCGCGAAGCGCGCCAGGCGTGAATTGATGCCGAGCGCGAGGCGGTCGGGCAGCAGCTTGTGCAACACAAGCTGCATCTGGTCGGTGAAGCGGCTGTTGACCTTGCAGCGGTCGTGGCAGCGCGCATCGAGCGTGCAGCACAGCGAGCAGATCGGGCCGGCATAGGCCGGGCAATAGGACATATCCTCGCGCTCGAACACATGCTCGCAGATGCAGCAGCGCAGTTCCGCCTCGCCCTGCCAGGGTTCCGCCGCGCGAGCGATGTAATAGCGTCCTTTGGTCCACCAGGCGATGAGGGGGGCCGCGCCGATGGCGACGAACAGGCCGATGAAAGGTGCCAAGGCCTGTGCCGCAAGGCCCAGGAAGCCGAAATAGGCAATGGTGGAGCAGATGATGGAAATCAGCATCGCCCCGACACCGACTGGATTGATGTCGAACAAATGGGCGCGGCGGAACTCGATGCCCTTGGGGCTGAGGCCCAGCGGCTTGTTGATCACGAGGTCCGCAACCAGCGCGCCGATCCAGGCGACGGCGAAATTGGAATAGAGGGTCAGTATCTTCTCGATCGCCGAGAAGATGCCCATTTCCATCAGCAGCAGCGCGAGGAGCACGTTGAACACCACCCAGACGACGCGGCCCGGATGGCTGTGGGTCAGGCGCGAGAAGAAGTTCGACCAGGCGATGGAGCCGGCATAGACGTTGGTGACGTTGATCTTGATCTGGCAGGTGATGACGAAGATGCCGGTCAGGACGACCGCCATCTGCGGCGACAGGTGCATCGCCTCGAAGGCGACGCGGAAAAGCTGGGTCGGCTCCGCCGCACGCTCCGGCGCCACGCCGTAGCTGAGCGCCAGGACGGCGAGGAAGGAGCCGGCCAGCAGCTTCATCGCGCCGAGGAAGATCCAACCAGGGCCGGAGGGCAGCAGCGCCGCCCACCAGGCGAGCCGGTTCTTCAGCCCCGGCTTGGCGGCGGGCAGGAAGCGCAGGTAATCCGCCTGTTCGCCGATTTGCGGCGCGAAGGACAGCAAGGTCGAGGCTGCGATCCCGAACAGCAGCAGATCGACGCCGCTGCCGCTGCCCTGCTTGCCGGTGAAGGTGGTCCAGTCCGCAATCGCGGGATGGCCGGCCACGGCGATGTAGGCCAGCGGCAGGATCTGCAGCACCAGCCAGACCGGCTGGGTCCAGAGTTGCAACCCGCTGATGAAGCGGATGCCATAGGTGACGATCGGGATCACCACGACGGCGCAGACGATGTAGGCCGCCCAGAGCGGCATGCCGAACCACATCTCCAGCGCCAGCGCCATGATCACTGCTTCCACCGAGAACAGCAGGAAGGTGAAGGAGGCGTAGATCAGCGAGGTGATGGTGGAGCCGATATAGCCGAAGCCGGCGCCGCGGGTCAGCAGGTCGACATCGACGCCGTATTTGCTGGCGTAATAGCCGATCGGCAGGCCGGTCAGGAAGATCAACGCGCCGACCGCCAGGATCGCCGCGACGGTGTTGTTGAAGCCGTAGGCGAGGGTGAGGGCGCCGCCGATCGCCTCGCAGGCCAGAAACGAGATCGCGCCCAGCGCGGTGTTGGAAACCCGGAACAGCGACCAACGGCGTGCGCCATGGGCGGTGAAGCGGAGGGCGTAGTCCTCCAGGGTCTGGTTGCCGACCCATTGATTATATTGCCGCCGGACGCGCGCAATCCGTTGCCGCCCCGTCATCGCCCCATGTCGCCTGTCCCCACAGCGCCGGCAGCCGCTCCTGCCGGGGCAAGTATGCGGCAAGAGCCTGTTGCGCTGCAATATACGTCAAACGCCCCATACCGGACTCCAATCCTGAAGCGCTACATTCCGGTAACAATCGGAAATCACGAAATTTTTCCGTCGTGGCAAGGTCTGGCCCAAGGTCGGCTTTCACCCAGTCACGAACATAAAGAATGCAATGCAGCATGGCATTGCCCAAACAGGAAGGGAGACAAAGATGAAGCAATTCAAGACGCAAACCGCGCTCGCGGGCCTTCTGGCCCTCGGAATTCTCGGCGGCCTGACCGGTCCCGCCATCGCCGCCGACGACACGATCAAGGTCGGCATCCTGCATTCGCTCTCCGGCACCATGGCGATCAGCGAGACCACGCTGAAGGACGTCATGCTGATGCTGATCGACGAGCAGAACAAGAAAGGCGGCCTGCTCGGCAAGAAACTGGAAGCCGTGGTCGTCGATCCGGCCTCCGACTGGCCGCTCTTCGCGGAAAAGGCCAAGCAACTGCTCGAAGTCGACAAGGTGGCGGCGACCTTCGGCTGCTGGACCTCGGTCAGCCGCAAGTCGGTGCTGCCGGTGTTCGAGCAGAGCAACGGCATCCTGTTCTATCCGGTGCAGTACGAGGGCGAAGAAAGCTCGCGCAACGTCTTCTACACCGGCGCCGCGCCGAACCAGCAGGCGATCCCGGCGGTCGATTACCTGATGAACGAGGAAGGCGTCGAGCGCTGGGTGCTGGAAGGTACCGACTACGTCTATCCGCGCACCACCAAC
>DASZQC010000091.1:0-9414 GCA_035549815.1 Dongiaceae bacterium | reverse complement strand
TCTGGCGCAGGCCCGCGCGGCAGCGCCGCGGGACAGCGGGATCCTGCGCGACCTGGCGCAGGCCTACCTCGCGGCGGGCGATGCCAGGGCCGCGAACGAGGCGGCGCAACAGGCGATGGAGATCGCTGGCGAGGATGCGGCCAACCTGCTGATGGCCGGCCGCGCGGCGCTGGCCGACGGTCGCGGCGCGGAAGCCGAGGCGCTGGCACGGCGCGCGGCGGCGCTGCGGCCGGGCGATGCCCAGGCGCAGGCGCTGCTGGCGGTGAGCCTGCCGTCCGGGGCCGAAGCGACGAAGGCGGCCCAGGCCGCCGCCGATTTCGCGCCGCAGGATGCGGAGCTGCAGGCGGTCGCCCGCGCCTCCGGCGCCGGGCGTACCGCGGCATTGGACTATCCCGCCGCAACCCCGGCGGAGCAGCTTCTGGCCGCCTGCATCGCCGCCTTGCGGGCGGGTGACGCCGCGGCGGCCGCGGCGGCGGGCGCCGGCTGGAGCCTTTGCCATCTGGCCGCGGTCGGGAAGCCTTGAAACCCCCTTGAACCCGCCGATTTGGTAAATTTGAATAACTCTAAATTGCCCCTTCAAAAGCCCGGCCCGTTTGATAAAATCAAAGCCATGGAAAGCCATTCCGCACGTCCCTTCGCGCCGATCGTGCAGCGCCTGCGCCAGGCCGGATTGCGGCCCACGCGCCAGCGCCTGTGCCTGGCGCGCCTGCTGTTCGAGCCGGGCGACCGCCACCTGACGGCGGAGCAATTGCATTCGGAAGCCAATGCGGCGCGTGTCGAGGTCTCGCTGGCGACCGTCTACAACACGCTGCACCAGTTCACCGAGGCGGGCCTGCTGCGCGAAGTGGTGATCGAGCCCGGCCGCTCCTATTTCGACACCAATGTCAGCAACCACCATCACTTCTATTTGGAAGAGGATGGCGCGCTGATGGACATCCCCGGCGAGCATATCGCGCTGGCGGAGGTGCCGACCCCGCCGGAGGGGCTGAAGGTCAGCCGGGTGGACGTGGTCGTCCGGGTGACCCGCCGCTGAGACGGATTGTCGCGGCTTTTCAAAAGGCCGGACGTCAGTTTGTAATTATTCTAAAGTCCTTGACGGGCCGCGTTTCGCGGCTCATAGTTTTTCGCGATGGCGGCCGCTTTACCGCCTTTGGCCCGATTCCAAATGCCGTCCCGCAACTGCCAGTGTTGGGACTGCTGGGGGGAAGCGGGCCAGCCCTCTCAGTATCGGCATCAGCATCAGGGAGAATGTCATGGCCAATCTGAAGAACTCCAAGACCGAAGGTAACCTGAAGGCCGCGTTTGCCGGCGAAAGCCAGGCTAACCGCCGCTATCTCTATTTCGCCCAGAAGGCCGACGTCGAAGGCTTCAACGACGTCTCCGCCGTGTTCCGCTCCACCGCGGAAGGCGAGACCGGCCATGCGCACGGCCACCTGGAATTCCTGGAAGGCGTGGGCGACCCGGCCACCGGCCTGCCGATCGGCTCCACCTCCAACAATCTGAAGGCGGCGATCGCGGGCGAGACCCACGAATACACCGACATGTATCCGGGCATGGCCCGCACCGCGCGCGAGGAAGGCTTCGACGAGATCGCCGACTGGTTCGAGACCTTGGCGAAGGCGGAGAAGTCGCACGCCGGCCGCTTCCAGAAGGCGCTGGACACGCTCGGCTAAGGCCGGACGTTTTCACCGGTACGAACAGACGGCGTCGATCAGGGCGCCGTCTGTCTTTCCTTCCCGTCACGACGCTAGGAACTGACCGATGCGCGAAGGCAGCCTGGAAGCGCCCGTTCGGCACGCGCTGGATTGGCGCAGCCCGGACTTCTACGACATGGACAAGATCCATGCGGAGATGCACCGCGTCTTCGATATCTGCCATACCTGCCGTCGCTGCTTCAATCTGTGCGATTCCTTCCCGCGGCTGTTCGACCTCGTCGACAATTCGCCGACCGCGGAAATGGATGGCGTGAAGGTCGAGGATTACAAGCAGGTGGTCGACGCCTGCACCCTCTGCGACCTCTGCTTCATGACCAAGTGCCCCTATGTGCCGCCGCATGAATGGGCGTTGGATTTCCCGCACCTGATGCTGCGCTATCGCGCGGCGGAGCTGAAGGCGGGCAAGGCGGACAAGATCTACGGCCAGCTCACCGAGACCGACCGCAACGGCAAGCTCGCCTCCTTGATGGCGCCGGTGGTGAACTGGGCCAACGAGACCAAGCCGGTGCGCGCGCTGATGCAATCGACCGCGCATGTCGATGCCGAGGCGAAGCTGCCGAAATTCTGCGGCAAGACCTTGGTGATGCGTGCCGCGGAGCAGAAGCTGGAGGTCAACACGGCGGCCCCCGCTTATGGCCGCAAGGCGGTGCTCTATGCCACCTGCTTCTCCAACTACAACAATCCGGAGATCGGCCTCGCCGCGCGCAAGGTGCTGGCCCATAACGGCGTCGCCACCGAGGTGGTCTATCCGCGCTGCTGCGGCATGCCGCAATTCGAGCGCGGCGACGTGGCGCGCGTGGCCGAGCATGCCAAGTCCGTCAGCGAGGCCTTGGCGCCCTATATCGAGCAGGGTTACGACGTCATCGCCCTGGTGCCGTCCTGCGCGCTGATGCTGAAATTCGAATGGCCGCTGGTCCTGCCGGACGATGCCAAGGTGAAGACTCTGTCGGAGGCGACCTACGATATCTCCGAATATGTAGTCGAGATCGCGCAGCGCGAAGGCCTGGCGCCGGGATTGAAGCCGCTGGATGGCGGTGTCGCGCTGCACATCGCCTGCCATGCGCGGGCGCAGAACATGGGCCAGAAGGCGGCGGAGATGCTGCGGCTGATCCCAGACCCGGATCTGCAGGTGATCGAGCGCTGCTCCGGCCACGGCGGCGCCTGGGGCGTGATGCAGGGCAATTTCGACGTGGCGCTGAAAGTCGGCAAGCCGGTGGCGCGCCAGGCGCTGCAATCAGCCAAGGCGCATATCGCCTCGGAATGTCCGCTGGCGGCGGATCACATCGTGCAGGGTATGGAGCGCCTCGCCGGCGGCGCGCCTTATCCGCACGATCCGGAACATCCGATCGAGTTGTTCGCCAAAGCGTATGGATTGAACTGATGGGCGCGCGCAAGAAAGAGATCACGCCGGCCGACATCCTGCCGCCGGCGGAATATGCCAAGCGCCGCGCCGCGATGCGGGCCGAGATCGTGCGCAAGAAGAAGAACCGCCGCATCGAGGTCGGGCCTTTCGCCACCTTCTATTTCGAATGCTACGAGACGATGCTGCAGCAGGTGCAGGAGATGCTGCACATCGAGAAGGGCGGCGAGGCGCAGATCGCCGACGAGCTCTATGCCTACAACCCGCTGATCCCCAAGGGGCAGGAACTGGTGGCGACGGTGATGTTCGAGATCGACGATCCGATCCGCCGCGGCAACGTGCTGTCGCGGCTTGGCGGCGTCGAAGAGACCATGTTCATCAGGATCGGCGACGACAAGGTCGTTGGCGTGCCGGAAGAGGACCAGGACCGCACCAACGCCCAGGGCAAGGCCTCGTCCGTGCAGTTCGTCCATTTCAACTTCACGCCCGCCCAGATCGCCAAGTTCCGCGCACCAGGCCAGATGGTCGTCGTCGGCATGGAGCACCCCAATTACGGCCACATGGCCGTCCTTCCCGACGCCACCCGCGCGGAACTGGCCGGGGATTTCGACTAGGCGCGCGCCGACCATCCACGAGTTTCTACCCGCAAGACTCCGTGGCTTCAGGCAAATTCGTGGATGGTCGTGCCGAGCACGACCATGACGGTCTGCGTGTTGGGCGGAAAGGCGGCGGCGCCGGCTGTGCGACGCTGCAGAGGCTAATCGCTCTCGAACGCTTCGTCGGGATAGGCGCCGAAGAATTCCTCGCGGGTGAGCCAGCCGCGATGACCTTGCACCTCCAGCCGGCACCAATCGTCGCTGCGGCATTCGGTGATGCGGGCGACGACGCCGGGTTGCAGGCGGGCGACGGCGTCGCCGGAGCCGGGCTCGGCGCGCAGGATGCGCTCCTGGTCGATCACGAGGGCGGTGCGCTTGCCGGAGAGCAGGTTCTGCTGCACCCAGCCGACGGTGCCGTCGCGGTCGCGGATGCGGCGCCAGGTGTCGAATTCCTGGATGATCTCCACCGGCAGGCCCTTGCGCTGATAGACCCAGAGGATCGGATAATCCTTGCCCGGCCCGGCGCGGAGGTTGGCCTCGCCGCTGTCCAAAGAGGCGAAGCGCGGCAAGGGCAATGGCTGGTCCTGGGCGGCGGCGGGCTTCGGCGGCAGCGCGAGGCAGACCGCGAGCGCCATGACCAGCAGGATGACGAAATTTGCCGTCAAGAAACCCCGAGACGCGCTGCGGCGCATCGAATGACGCATGTCCTGCCATCCGCGGTGAAAGCCCTTAACTGCCTGATAGTCCACAGGTCGCGACCGGGTCAAGGCACGTCGCCGTGACGGTCGGAAAAAGGCCTGGAAAATGCCAGTCTTGCGCCGCAAGCCGGGCGGAAGACCGCCCGGTCGCGATGCCCGATTGTCACCGGGCTTTCCCGGCCGCTTGCTGGACAGGCCCGCTTCATTCCTGGTATGGCATCGGCCAAAAGCGGCCGGTTCCAAATCGGTAAACCGGGGCCGCCAGCCGCCAGGTCCGGCGCACCAACAGGGGTAGTTTCCATGCCGTCCAAACCGCTGGTCATCGTCACCCGGAAGCTGCCGGACGCGATCGAGACCCGCATGGCGGAATTGTTCAATGTCCGCCTCAATCTCGACGACATGCCCATGAGCCAGGCGCAGTTGGTCGAGGCGGTGAAGGCGGCCGACGTGCTGGTTCCCACGGTGACCGACCGGATCGATGCCGCCGTCCTGTCCCAGGCGGGGGAGAAGTTGCGCCTCATCGCCTCTTTCGGCACCGGCGTCGACCATATCGACCTGGCCAGCGCCCGGCAGCGCGGCATCACCGTCACCAACACCCCCGGCGTCCTGACCGAGGATACCGCCGACATGACCATGGCGCTGATCCTGTCGGTGGCGCGGCGCGTCACCCAGGGCGAGCGGCTGATCCGCTCCGGCAAGTGGACGGGCTGGTCACCCATGGGGATGCTGGGCCATCGCATCCACGGCAAGCGCCTGGGCATCGTCGGCATGGGGCGCATCGGCTCCGCCGTGGCGCGGCGCGCGCGGGGCTTCGGCCTGTCGGTGCATTACCACAACCGGCGCCGGGTGAACGCCACGCTGGAGCAGCAGCTCGAGGCGACGTACTGGGAAAGCCTGGACCAGATGCTGGCGCGGATGGACATCATCTCCATCAACTGCCCCCACACGCCGGCCACCTATCACCTGCTCTCGGCGCGGCGGCTGAAGCTGCTGCAGCCCAAGGCCTATGTCGTCAACACCGCGCGCGGCGAGGTGATCGACGAGAATGCGCTGATGCGCATGCTGGAAAAGAAAGAGATCGCCGGCGCCGGCCTCGATGTGTTCGAGCATGAGCCCGCGGTGAACCCGAAGCTGCTGCGCCTCGAGAACGTGGTGCTGCTGCCGCACATGGGCTCGGCCACCTTGGAAGGCCGCGTCGACATGGGCGAGAAGGTCATCGTCAACATCAAGACGTTTGTGGACGGCCACAAACCGCCCGATCGCGTGATCGAATCCATGCTGTGAGGTGAAAGGCCCGCGACGATCGCGGGCCTTTTTCTTGCGGCGCTTGCTACTTCGGCACTTCCTGGCACAGGAGCGGGCTGCTGAGCGGCGTCGGGCAGGGCGGCACAGAACCGAACTTATAGAGTCGGGCACACTCGGCATCTCGCGCATGGCCGAGCGACAGCACGGTTTCGGTCCTGACCCCCGAAGAATAGGTGCAGGCGACGCTTTCGACGAAACGAGGCTCGGCCTCGGATGTCGCCATCGGATCGTAGCGGATGAGAAGCCCCTTGCCGGCGATGACCAGATACAGCCATCCGAGAACGACAAGCAGCAACAGGACAATCCCGGTCCAACGGAACAGTCCGCGCCGTGTCTTCTGTTCGCGCCCGCGGGCCGAGAGATTCGTCATCAACGCGACCGGCTGAAAGCCAGCCACAATCCACCGCCGATCAAACACGCGCCGCCGGCGCGGTTGACGAAGCGGACGCGGCGTTCGGTCAGCAGGGAGCGGGCGCGGCCGACCGCCACCGCATAGAATCCGTCGCTCATCAGCGCCACCGCCATGGCGGTCGGGCCCATGATCAGGATCTGCTGGTAGAAGTCGCGGCTGGGATCGAGGAATTGCGGCAGGAAGGCGCCGAAGAAGAACAACGTCTTCGGGTTGCTCAGCATCACCAATGTGCCCTGCAACAGGAAGCCACCGCGCGGCACACGGGGATTCGTGGCCGCCTGCAAGTCACCGCCGGCGCGGATCAGCTTCCAGCCCAGCCACACCAGATAGACAGCACCCGCGATACGCAGCCAGTCGAACCACCAGCCCATGCCTTCGATCACCGACGAGAGGCCAAGCGCAACCAGCGCGATAGAGATGGCGAGGCCGACTTGCGTGCCGAAGACGTTCAGCAGTCCCGCCCGCGTGCCGTGGGTCAGGCTGTTGGCGACGATCAAGGTCACCGTCGGCCCGGGAATGATCACGATGACGATGGTGGCGAGCAGATAGGCGAGATACACGTCGGGCGACATGATGCGATTCCTTACGGCGTTCCGGCGACGATGGCATGCGGCGGAAACGGAGGCAATCCGCGTCCGGGCGGGTGGCCAATGATGCGGGAACCGAAGTCCCGCTCGCAGACTTTTTTCCAAGATGCCATTGGGTTGTATCGCCGGACCTTATTGCTATGACAAAAGCGCGATCCTATGGCGCGCGCCGCTCTTAGCGCTGGTCAGCGCACTGCGTCTGAATATCCTGGCCGCCGCTGCGAGGGAGAAGCCCGAGGGATTGCATGCAGGATGACACGCTTCTGGTGAGCCTGGCCACCGCCACCGCGGACGAGGTGATCTCCGCCTTGGGCCTGCAGCCGCACCCCGAGGGCGGCCATTTCGTCGAGACCTTCCGCGACCGCAAGCCGGGCGGCGAGCGCGGCGCCTGCACCGCGATCTATTTCCTGCTCAAGTCCGGCGAGGCGTCGCACTGGCACCGCGTCGACGCGATCGAGATCTGGCACTGGTATGCCGGCGCGCCCTTGCTCCTGCGCGTCGCGGAACTGGAGGGGACCAAGCCGATCGACCATCTGCTTGGCTCCAACGTGGTCGCCGGCGCCATGCCCCAGGCGGTGGTGCCGGCCCATGCCTGGCAATCGGCGCGCAGCTTGGGCGATTGGACCCTGGTCGGCTGCACCGTGTCGCCGGCCTTCGAGTTCGAAGGCTTCGAGCTGGCGCCGCAAGGCTGGGAGCCGGAAAAGGCCAGCGTGCGCGGAGCGGCGAACGCTACCTAGCTCCGCCACAGGTCGGGCAATCCGGCCGGCGCTTCACGTTCACGACGCGGATCTGCGACGACAATCCGTCATAGAGCATCAGGCGGCCGGCGAGCGTGTCGCCAAGGCCGAGCAGTTCCTTCAGCACCTCGGTCGCCTGGAGCGAGCCCATGATGCCGGCGACGGCGCCGAGGATGCCGGCGGTCTCGCAGCGCGGGATCAGGTCCGGCGGCGGCTCTTCCGGAAAGACGCAGCGATAGCAGGGGAAGTCCGGCCCGGCATGCGGCTTGAACACGCCGAGCTGGCCGTCGAAGCGCAGCAGCGCGGCGCTGACCAGCGTGCGCTTCATCTGCACGCACAGATCGTTCAGTAGATAGCGCGTGCGGAAATTGTCGGTGCCGTCGGCGACCAGGTCATAGTCGCGGATCAGCGACGCGTTGGCCTCGGTCAGGCGCGCGACATGGATGTCGGTCTTGATCTCGGGGTTCAGGCGCTGCACGAAACCGGCGGCGCTCTCCGCCTTCGGGCGGCCGACATCCTCCAGCCGGTGGATGGTCTGGCGCTGCAGGTTGGAGATGTCGACCGTGTCGTCGTCGATGATGCCGATGCGCCCGACGCCGGCCGCCGCGAGATACTGGATCAGCGGCGAGCCGAGCCCGCCGGCGCCGACCACCAGCACGCCGGAGGCGAGCAGCTTGAGCTGCCCTTCCTCGCCCACCTCGTCGAGCACGACATGGCGGGCATAGCGCTCGAGTTGGGCGTCGGTGAGGTCGGACTGCATGTTGCCGTGCGTTTCCATAGCCGTCATGGTCGGACTTGGTCCGACCATCCACGAGTTTCAATCGGCGAGATGATGCAGTGGTCGGCAAACTCGTGGATGGTCGTGCCGAGCACGACCATGACAACCGAGGAAGAGACAACCACGCGCGAAATCAATCCAGCCCCTCGAACAAGGCCGTCGACAGATAGCGCTCGGCGAAGGACGGGATGATCACCACGATGCGCTTGCCGGCATAATCGGGGCGCTGGCCCAGCTCGCAGGCGGCCGAGAGTGCCGCGCCGGAGGAGATGCCGACGGGCAATCCCTCCAGCTTCGCCACCTTGCGCGCCATGGCGAAGGCGTTGGCGTTGGAGACGGCGAGCACTTCGTCGATGATGGCGCGGTTGAGGATGTCGGGCACGAAACCGGCGCCGATGCCCTGGATCTTGTGCGGACCGGGCTGGCCGCCGCTCAGTACCGGGGAATCCTCCGGCTCCACCGCGATCATCTTCAGGTTGGGGTTGCGCTTCTTCAGCACCTCGCCCACGCCGGTGATGGTGCCGCCGGTGCCCACACCGCTGACCACCGCGTCGACCTTGCCCTCGCAATCCTTCCAGATCTCCTCCGCCGTGGTGCGGCGGTGGATCTCCGGGTTGGCGACGTTCTTGAATTGCTGCGGGATGACGGCGTTGGGAATCTCCTTCACCAGCTCTTCGGCGCGGGCGATGGCGCCGGACATGCCGCGCGCCGCCGGCGTCAGCTCGAGCTCCGCGCCCAGCAGGCGCAGCATCTTGCGCCGCTCCATCGACATGCTCTCCGGCATGGTCAGGATGCAGCGATAACCCTTGGCCGCGGCGATGAAGGCCAGCGCGATGCCGGTATTGCCGCTGGTCGGCTCGACGATCACGGAGCCGGGCTTCAACTGGCCCTTCTCCTCCATGTATTCGATCATGGCGATACCGAGACGGTCCTTGACCGAGGCCAGCGGGTTGAAGAATTCCAGCTTGCCGATGATCTCGGCCTTCACATTCTCGGCCTTGGCCAGCTTGCTCAGGCGCACCAGAGGCGTGGCGCCGATGGTCTGCAGCAGATTGTCATAGATGCGGCCGCGGAAGTGGGTCGGTGCGGTAGACATGGAGAGAGCCTTTCTGAGCGTGGCATTTTGATTATTGCATTTGTTCCGACGCTGTCGCGTTGCCGCGCCACCGTCGCCCCCACCTGACCCTCCCCCGGCTCGGGGGAGGGAAATCTTGAACCCCCTCCCC
>DASZQC010000090.1:0-9346 GCA_035549815.1 Dongiaceae bacterium | reverse complement strand
TGCGTTTCGTCCTGCCACAAGGCCGTCGCGGCGGCGAGGATCGGCGCCGGCGTCGCCACGCCGCCGAAATTGATGAGCTGCGCCTGGCGCTGCATCAGCCGCGCATCGCCGGCGACGAAGCCGGAGCGCAGGCCGGCGCCGCTGGAGCGCTTCGACAGCGAGTGGAAGATGATGAGATTCTCCAGCGACCCGCCCAGCTCGCGCGCCGCTTCCAGGCATCCGGCCGGCGGCGTGTCGCGATAGATCTCCGAATAGCATTCGTCGCTCGCCAGCACGAACTGGTGCTTGCGGGCGAGCGTGAGCCAGCGCGTCAGCTCTTCCAGGCTCGCCACCGTGCCCTGCGGGTTGGCGGGCGAGCAGATGTAGGCGAGGCAGGTGCGCGCCAGGATGTCGGCCGGGATGGCATCGATGTCGGGCAGGAAGCCGGTTTCCTCCGTCGCGTTCAGGAAATAGGGCTCGCCGCCCGAAGCGGCCACGGCGCCGGCATAGACGTGATAGAACGGGTTGGGCATCAGCACGATCGGCCTCGGCTCATTTCCGCTGCGCTCGGGCACGGCGGAGAGCGCGATATGGAACAAGGCCTCGCGCGTGCCGCTGACCGGCACGATGTGCTTCTCAGAGTCGATCATGCCGGCCGGCAGATGGAAGCGCCGGGTCAGCCAGTCCGCCACCGTCTTGCGGAACGCCTCGGTGCCGAGCGTCGCCGGATACCGGCCCCACTGCCCGGCCTCCGCCTGGATGATGGGCGCGATCGCCTCGGGCGGGCTGAATTGCGGGTCGCCGACCGATAACGCGAGCGGCGTATTCCCGCCGCCGGGCTGTACGCTTTCCAGCAATTTGTTGAGCCGCGTGAACGGATGGAACGTCAGCAGCGACTCGAGTCGGTCGATCGTCATGCGCCCCCGATACCCCACGAATCCCGGAAAAGTCCAACCGCCTCAAAGCGCGACTCGGGTACGACTCGGGCGGGACAAATCAGAAACATCGAAACCACTTTAAGAATCAACCTCAAGCCATTGTATTGCTTGAGGTTGAATCGCACAACCGCGTTCTCCTCCGGAATCCTGAATCGTTCCGATTCAGTTCCCCGAGTCGCTGAACGGCTGTTTTTACGTAAAAGGCGGCAAGGAGGTGCCCTTTACAGAGTACCGCGAAGGATGGCCGCCGAGTGCGGGCTTACGACGAGGGCAATGCTTACGGAGGCCTTTGATGGAGCGGCAGTAGAGGATGTCTGGAGCAAACAGTGCGGAGTTTGGCGACCCTCTCGATCGCGCGCAAATGAAACAATGCACTCCTCCAGCGAGTCAGGCACCCGAATCTTGATCATACGTGAGGCCGTCCTCGAGAAGTGGTCCAACATTGTCCACTGCGCGCCCGTCATCTGAACTGTGCCACCAAAATAGGTGAGTGGACTGCTCTTTGGCCGGCGCTTAGGCGGTCCAGCGTCCATCTTAGTTTCAAGGATTTCGGCATGCTGATAGCGCTCAAGCTGCGGAAGTAAATGCTCAAGCTCGCTGGGCCAAATATCGAATTGTGGCATCTTATTCATGGCCTCTTGGCTTTCGCTGCTGTCTTGTCCTCGTATGAATGAAGTAACCAAGGACCTTGATATTGGGCCAGCAGACTGTCAGTAGGAACGTCCATTCCTGCAACTAGCGCGATCTGACCTAGGCACCGACTTAGGTGGTCCCGAAGCAATTCGAGAGCATCAAAATACAACTGCCTCGCATCGCCTCTATATCTGTTGGAATCCCTTCTTCGGAGTGATCGCGATAACTCAGCGGTCTGCAGTCGCTCTTCAAAAGTAAGAAACTGTCGAATACCGAGCGTCATCGCATCAATCAGCAAGCATAGAGAACTGTCGCGAATATCGGATAGATCGACATCCTTATCGACTAAAAAGCGGCGAATCTCTTGCAGTGAAGACAGTGCCCTATCGATGCACTCGTCACAGCACTCGCGCGAGCTAAGCACCCTGCGGTCCTTGAGACGAATGACAATCTCGCGCGCTACCTGCTTCTCGCGATCTTTTGGTGCGATAGCGATACTGACGAAGGGCAAGTTAAGAGTCACATCTCCTACGCGGCTGGAAGCGAACTTTCGCGCCTTTCCCAGGAGTTCTGTGACATCGAACTTGAATGGTATGTCGGCCGATTGCATAAAACAACTATAGCACGATTAATCGACAAGTCGTGTTAGTTTTGCGGGAGCGCCTGTCGCGCTGGCTCAGGGTGTGGAGATTGGACGATGAAAGTGAAGGTAGCTCGTTTCGACGCGGCGGAATTTCTCACCACGCCGGAGCGTTGTGCCTATTTTCTGACGGATGCGCTGGAGACAAAGGATCCAGCCCAGATTGCCGATGCCCTTGGCGTGCTCGCACGAGCGCGCGGCATGAGGGAGGTCGCCAAGAAAGCCGGTCTCAATCGCGAGAGCCTCTATCGAATCCTGAGCACCCAGGGCAATCCCGAAATCGCCACGGTGCTGCGCGTCCTTCAGGTCCTGGGTCTTAAACTGGTGGCGCAGCCGGCGAAGAAGCCGAAGCGCAAATCCGCGGCAGCGCGCAAGGCGGCCTGAACCGGCGAGCGCCTAGTACCCAATCCCCACCACCACCGGCTCGCCGGCTTTCGCTTTCACCAGCAGCACGCCGCGGGAGAATCCGTCGCGGCCGATGCCGACGAGGTAGTCGGCCTTGGTCAGCACCTGGTCGCGCAAGGCGCGGGCTTCTTCCGCCGTGGCGCCGCGGCTGCCGCCGTAATCGAGCACGCCGAAGACCGCGTTGGGCAGCACGCTGTCATCCTGCTGCGCGGCCAGCATCTTGGTGAGGTAATCGCGCAGCTCGCCTTCGGTCTTCAGGATCTTCGCATCCTCGGCGATGAAGGGCACGTCGGCATGCAGCATCGCCTCGCCGACATCCTTCTGGCGCAGCGCCTTCAGGAAGGCGAGGGCGCACTCGTTCACCTTCTCGGCCTCGATGGGTGTCGGCTGCGCGGTGGTGTCCTGCGCAAATGCGCGCGGCGCGTCGAACAACGGCGCTGCCGCGGCGCAGAGAATCGCCGCCGCGATCATCAAGGCTCGCATGATGTTACATCGCCTCCCGCAGCATCCGCGTGTAATCCTCGGGCGTGGCCTGTCGCGGATTGGTCTTGTGCGTGTGGTCGGCCAGCGCGCCTTCGATGATGCGCGGAAACAGGGCCTCTGTCACGCCCATCGCCGAGAGCCCCTTGGGCAGGCCGAGGCGCGCATTCATCCGCGTGATCTCCACATCGATCTCGGCGCCGGGATGCAGGCCCATCGCCTGCGCCAGCCGCTCCATCTTGCGCTCGTTCTTCACGCTGTCCGCCGCGGCATTGAAGCGTAGCACCGCGGGCAGGAACATGGCGTTCAAGGTGCCGTGATGCAAACGCGGCTCCAGCCCGCCCAGCGCATGGCTCAAGCTATGCACGCAACCCAGGCCCTTCTGGAAGGCGAGGGCGCCCTGCGTCGAGGCGCTCATCATGTTGAGGCGCGCCTCGGCATCGCTGCCATTCTTCGTCGCGCGTTCGATATGCGCCCAGCCGCGCCGCAGCCCTTCGAGCGCGATGCCGTCGGCCGGCGGATTGAACGCGGAGGACAGAAAGGTCTCCACGCAATGCGCGATGGCGTCCATGCCGGTCGCCGCGGTCAGCAGCGGCGGCAATCCATGGGTCAGCTCCGGATCGCAGATCGCGACGCGCGGAATCAGGTGCGGCGAGATCATCGTCAGCTTGCGGTGCGGCTCGTTGTGGCTCGCCTCCAGGATGATGACGGCGCCGCGCCCCACTTCGCTCCCCGTGCCGGCGGTGGTGGGAATCGCGATCACCGGCGCGGTCTTCGCGGTGATGCGCGCCACGCCGCCCTTGATCGCCATGAAGCTTTCCAAGGCGCCCTCATGCGTCGCCAGCACCGAGACGCCCTTGGCGAGATCCATGGAAGAGCCGCCGCCGATCGCGATCAGCCCATCACACTTCTCTGCTTTGTAGAGATCGACCGCCGCACGCACCGCGCGCTCGGTCGGATTGCCCGGCGTGTCATCGAACACCGGCAGCTTTGCGCCGTCCTTCAGTTGCGATGTCAGCCGATCGAGCAGCCCGGCGCCGCGCACGCCCTTGTCGGTGACGAGCAGCGGCCGCGCGATGCCCAGCTTGTCCGCCTCGCCCTGCGTCAGCTTGACCGCGCCCGCCTCGAACTGGATCTGCGTCAGATAGTTGATGAGGGGCATGGTTCAATTCTCATTCCATCTACGTCATGCCAGGGCTTGGCCCTGGCATCCACGAGTTTGCCTGCCACAGACTAGCCACTGGCATTATATTACGCACCCATGAAAGGCGGCTGGCTCTACATGGTGACCAACCAACCGAACGGCACGCTTTATACGGGCGTCACCTCGGACATGCCGCATCGGGCGTACCAGCATCGCGAAGGCCTTGTTCCAGGCTTCACCAAGCGCCATGGCCTCAAGCGCCTTGTCTATGTCGAACAACACGCGACCATCGAAGAAGCCATTCAGCGCGAGAGAACGATCAAGACCTGGCCTCGTGCCTGGAAAGTCCGCCTGATCACGTCGACCAATCCCGATTGGAGCGACCTCTACGAAACGATCGTATGAGCAGCGGCAAACTCGTGGATGCCAGGGCCAAGCGCTGGCATGACGGCATTTGGAACGAGCGTCGCGCTATTCGCGCTATTTATGATGCGCGGTCGTCAAAAACTGCTTCAGCCGGTCGGATTTCGGCGCGGCGAAATGTTCCTTGGGGTTGCCCTGTTCCTCGATCTTGCCCTGGTGCAGATAGATGAACTTGTTGGCGACCTCGCGGGCGAAGCCGATCTCGTGGGTCACCACCAGCATGGTCCTGCCTTCTTCGGCCAGTTGCCGCATGACGCGCAGCACTTCGCCGACCAGCTCGGGATCGAGGGCGGAGGTCGGCTCGTCGAACAGCATCACCTTCGGCTCCATGGCCAGCGCGCGGGCGATCGCGGCGCGCTGCTGCTGACCGCCGGACAGGTGGCTGGGGTAATGATTGCGCTTGTCGGCGATGCCGACCTTGGCGAGCAGCTTTTCCGCGCGCTCGATCGCGTCCTTCTTCGGCACCTTCAGCACATGCACCGGTGCCTCGATCACGTTCTCGAGGATGGTCATGTGCGACCACAGATTGAAGCTCTGGAACACCATGCCGAGCGAAGCGCGGATGCGGTCGACCTGCTTCCAATCCTCCGGCACGGCGTGGCCGTCGCGCGTCGGGCGCATGCGGATCAGTTCGCCGTTGACGAACACCTTGCCGGAATCCGGCGTCTCCAGAAGGTTGATGCAGCGGAGCAAGGTCGATTTGCCGGAGCCGGAGGAGCCGATCATGGCGATCACGTCGCCCACCTCGGCCTCGACCGACACGCCCTTCAGCACTTCGAGGTCGCCGAATCTTTTGTGCAGATCCTCGACGACCAGCGCCTGTTCCGCCATGCCCATTCCCTGTTGCTGAGCCCCAGAAGCCGGCCGGCCCGTTCGTGCCCTGGCTGGATGCCCGGGCGCCCGGCGGCCTTTTTGATTTCAGCCCTTAATTAACCGGACCTTAGCCCCCCGGGATGCAAGCTTGCAACATTGATCGGGCGTTCCTGCCACCCGCATTCCGGACGGCTTGCCCCATCCCGCGGGGGTGCGTCAAAGTCGCCGCTGACCCGGAGACCGGCCGGAAATCGCAACCGGCCGCCATATTCGGACATGCCGGTCCGTTCGGGGCGGTGATTTGGCGAAGGGGCCGCAAGCTGAGGGCCAGAGATGGGATTTCGGGGATTTGACGGTGCAGGCATAGCGGGGCGGTGGGCCGGCCTGGTTGCCGCACTCTGGCTGCTGGGTGCAACGGCGCCGACGCGGGCCGACGACGCCATCGATTGCAGCGCCACCCCCTTCGTCTTTTCCGGCGAGGGCTATTTCGTCGATTGCCTGCGGATCGAGGCGCGCGCTGCCAAGGACGGCGCCAGCGGCCAGAGCCAGTCCGACCTGATCAGCATCAGCTCCAGCGACCGCACCATGTTCCTGACCGTGGTCAGCCGGCGCCTCACCGCGGTGCATCTCTATATGCGGCGCCAGGATCTGCGCGCCAACACGCGCGATTTCTTCTCCTCCGTCGAGCTCAACGACTGGAACGGGATCGGCAACAAGAGCGGCTATGACATGGCCGAGTTCGCCTCCGACGTCAGCGGCCAGCCCTCCCACTGCCTGGCCCTGCAGCGCTACCTGAACCCCGCCTATGACGGCTACAAGCGCCACGTCATCGGCATCGGCTGCACCTCCGGCGACCTCGCCCCCGTCTACGACGCCCTGGCCAAGCTCCGGGCGCCGGGGGATGATTGAATCGGGCAAGATGGCGCGCAGGCGGCCAACACAAACTCCGTCATGCCAAGCGTAACAATCCCCTCCACCGGCCCGTCGGCAAATGCCGACATGCGTCGGCGACGGGAGGGTTAGGGAGGGGGCAGCCGCGCCTCCTATGCCCGAAGCCTTCGCTGGCTGCCCCCACCCCTGCCCTCCCCCCGTTCCGGTGGAGGGTGTTAGGAAGAGGCGCGCGGAGCATATCGCGCATGCCCCCTCGTCACTTTCCCTTAACCCCGGCGGCCCCTATCTTAGCGGCATGAACGTACAGGCAACCCGGGCGCGGCCCGAGCGCGACCCCGAGCGGGGCGAGCGCGGGATCGAGCGGCAGCGCGATATCCTGGACCGCCGGGCCTTGGCCCAGGCGCTGCGGGCGTCCGTGGCCAATGCCGCCGACCCGCGCCTGGAGACCGCCGCCATCGGCGCCGTGTTGCGCGACCATCTGGCCAAGGGCCGGGCGGAGATCCGCCGCCGTTTCGAGGACGACCCGCGCGCCGCCGAAAGCGGCCGGCGCCTGGCGCGGGAGACCAGCTTCCTGATCGACCAGTTGATCCGCGCCATCTACGACTTCACCACCGAGGTGCTGTATCCGATCGCCAACCCGTCGGCGGCGGAGAAGCTGAGCCTGGTCGCCACCGGCGGCTATGGCCGCGGCGAGCTGGCGCCCTATTCCGACATCGACCTCCTGTTCCTGCTGCCCTACAAGATGACGCCGTATTGCGAGCAGGTGGTGGAGTTCATCCTCTATCGCCTGTGGGACCTGGGGCTGAAGGTCGGCCAGGCGGCGCGCTCCATCGACGAATGCCTGGTGCGCGCCAAGGACGACCTCACCATCCAGACCGCGCTCCTTGAGGCGCGCTATCTGTGGGGCGACCAGGAGCTGTTCGACAAGTTCCGCAAGCGCTTCCAGAAGGAATGCGTCGCCGGCCAGGGCGAGGCCTTCTACCAGGGCAAGCTGTCGGAGCGCCGCGTGCGGCACGAGAAGTTCGGCCCGTCGCGCTACCAGCTCGAGCCCAACATCAAGGAAGGCAAAGGGGGCTTACGCGACCTGCAGACCTTGCGCTGGATCGGCCGCTTCCTCTATGGCGCCGACACGCTGGCGCAACTGGTGAAACAGGGTGTCTTGACCAACAAGGCGGCGCAGCGCTTCGACAAGGCGGAAGCGTATCTGTGGACGCTCCGCTGCCACCTGCATTATCTGCGCAACCGCGCCGAGGACAAGCTGACCTTCGATTCGCAGCTCGAGATCGCGCGCCGCCTCGGCTATCGCGACCATGCCGGCAACAACGCCGTCGAGCGGCTGATGAAGCATTACTTCCTCACCGCCAAGACGGTCGGCGAGCTGACGCGCTTCTTCTGCACCGCGGTCGAGGCGCAGCATCTGAAACGCTCCTTCATCCGCCTGCCCTCCATCGGCCTCCGTAAGCGCGAGATCGAGGGCTTCCAGCTCGATGGCGGCCGCCTCTCCGTCGCCAAGGGCAAGCATTTCGACGAGCATCCGCTGGATTTGATCCGCATCTTCCGCGTGGCGCAGAAGCACGATCTCGACATCCAGCCGATGACCTTCACCTGGATCGCCGACCGCGTCCGTTTGATCGACAATCTGCGCGACAATCCGGACGCCAACAAACTGTTCCTGGACATCCTGATCTCGTCCAAGGGGCCGGAGCAGACCCTGCGCCGCATGAACGAGGCCGGCGTGTTCGGCCGCTTCGTGCCGGATTTCGGCCGCGTCGTGGCGCAGATGCAGTTCGACATGTACCACCATTACACGGTGGACGAGCACACCATCTTCGCCCTCGGCCTGCTGCACAAGATCGAGACCGGCGAGCTGAAGGACGAGGCGCCGATCGCGAGCTCGGTGGTGCACGAGGTGCTGTCGCGCCGGGTGCTCTATCTCGCCGTGCTGCTGCACGACATCGCCAAGGGCCGCAACGGCGATCACTCGGTGCTCGGCGCCGACGTGGCCGATGCCTTGTGCCCGCGCTTAGGGTTGACGGCGGAGGAGACCGAGACCGTCTCCTGGCTGGTGCGCTATCACCTGCTGATGTCCAACACCGCCTTCAAGCGCGATCTGGACGATCCCAAGACCATCGCCGATTTCGCCGACCAGGTGCAGTCGCTGGAGCGGCTGCGCCTGCTGCTGGTCCTCACCGTGGCCGACATCCGCGCCGTGGGGCCGAAGACCTGGAACGGCTGGAAGGCGCAGTTGCTGCGCGACCTCTACAACCGCTCGGTCGAGTATCTCTCCGGCGGCATGGTGTTCTCCGGGCGCGAGCTGCAGGTCGAGGGAATCGTCGGCGAGTTGCGCCAGAAGCTGGCCGACTGGCCGGCGGAAGAGATCGACGCCCATATCGCGCGCGGCCACGCGGCCTATTGGCTCAGCTTCCCGGTCGCCATCCTGGAGCGCCATGCGCGGCTGATCCGCGAGGCGGAGCTGGACAAGCGCAGCTTGAGCGTCGATTTCCGCATCGACGCATGGGAGGCGATGACCGAGGTCACCATCTATGTGCCCGACCGCGTCGGCCTGGTCTCGCATCTGGCCGGCGCCTTCGCGCTGAGCGGCGCCAGCATTGGCGAGGCGCGCATCTTCACCCTGAAGAACGGCATGGCGCTGGACGTGTTCGTGATCCAGGATTCCGAAGGCGGCCCGTTCGACCAGCCGACGCGCCTGGCGCGCTTGAGCTCCACGATCGAGCGCGTGCTGCAATCCCCGGACGCCACGCTCGCGGCGCTGAAGACCCTGCCGCCGCACGTGAACCCCGCCGTGCGCGCCTTCCCGGTCGCGGCCCGCGTGCTGATCGACAACAAGGCTTCGACCGCCTTCACCGTGATCGAGATCACCGGCCGCGACCGGCGCGGCCTGGTCCATGCCCTCACCTCGGTGCTGATGGCCCAGGATCTGCGCATCGCCAATGCCAAGATTTCGACCTTCGGCCACCGCGCCGTCGACACATTCTACGT
>DASZQC010000089.1:0-2485 GCA_035549815.1 Dongiaceae bacterium | reverse complement strand
CACGCCGCGGCGGACGTGCGCTTGGGAAACGGCTGTCGCCACGCCGGCAGTTCGTTTAGCCGGCCATGCCAGCTCACAATCTCGGGAAATTCGCCCACAGGGATTTTTGCCCGGTCCGCGTAGGGCAGCGTCGTGCCGATGGCGAAATCCGCGACCGTGAGCGTGTCGCCGAACACATATTTGCGGCTCTTAAGGTGATCGTTGAGGATCGCGGCGTACTGCCGGAAAAAGCCCGTAGCTTCTGCGACGGCCTTGGCATCCGGATCGCCGAGGCCCGCGAACGGCCGAACGATGTGCTGGAAATACAGCATCCCGGCATGCCTGCTGAAATGCTCCGAATTCCACCCCAGCCAGCGCATGACCTCGATCTGCCGGTCGGCATCGCTCGGCCACAGGTCGGAACCGCAGGTTCTGGCGAGATGGCACATGATGGCGTTGGATTCCCAGAGCGTCCTCTCACCGTCAACCAAGGTCGGAACCTTGCCGTTGGGGTTGATGGCGAGATACTCGGGCCGCTTGTGCTCTCCTTTCGCAAGGTCGATGCGTACGAACTCGACCGGCGCATCCAGATAGCGTGCGACGGCGCAGGCTTTTCTCGGGTTGATGGTTTCTGCGTAATAGAGCTTCATCCGGTGTCCTTTCCGATGACTATGGTTGCGCGGGCTGCTCAGCCGGCCGGTGTCATCCAGCCGACGCCGGCGCCGCCGGGTTCCCTCAGCACCGCGATGCGGCCGACGCCCGGCACATCGAAGGTCGGCTTCATCAGCTTGGCGCCGGCCTTCATGGCCAAGGCCACGCGCTTGTCGACATCATCCACCGCCAGGTACGGCATCCAGCCTTCCGGTACTCCGTCGTACTGGGGCGACGACAGCTCGAACATGCCCGCCGCCGGCGCGCCCCCCGTCATTGCGAGCCAGTAGGTCCCGCCCTCGGGCATTGCCATGCCCTCGAAAGACCAGCCGATCGTTTCCCTGTAGAACCGCTTGGCGCGCTCCACGTCGCGCGTCATCAGCTCGTTCCAGTGGAATTGACCGTGCGACCAGGGTCTCGGCTGCGCTGCAGTCTGTTGCCCCGTGCGTGCAGTTGACGTTTTCGCCATGAAATTTCTCCTCTCAAGAGAAGTAGTGGTCCAGTTTCTCCAGCGTGCCGGTCCAGCCACGCTCGTGGCCGTCGCGCGCCTGCTCGTCGAAGAACTGCTCGTGAAGCAGCGTCAGCAGCGTGCCGCCGCCGTCGGGCGAAAGGCTGATCGTGACCAACGATTCCCGCTCCGGGGTCGTGTGCCACGCCCACGTGAACACGAGGCGCGTGGGCGGCATCACTTCCCTGTAGGTTCCACCCACCTCGTGGCTGGCACCCTCGTCAGTGGAAAACCGGATGCGGAATTTTCCGCCCGGCCGCACATCCATTGCCGCCCGCACGCTGTCCTGCACCGTGTGCGCGGGCCCGAACCACAAGACTAGTCTTTCCGGGTTCGCCCAGGCTTCGAAGACCTTGGCGGGCGGCGCTTTGAGCCTGCGCTTGAGGGTGAGGCTTGGCTTGGCGAGCATGGTTCCTCCTCTACGAAAGCGGCAAGACGATCGAGTTGCTCTGACCAGAAGCGCTCGTAGCGGCTGAGCCACTGCATGGCCTGCTCCATCGGTCCGGCCGTCAGGCGGCACTGCACGGTCCGGCCGGTCTTGCTGCGCGCGATCAGGCCGGCATCGCTGAGTACGTCCAGGTGCTTCATGATGGCCGGCAGCGACATCGCGAATGGCTGCGCCAGCTCTGAAACCGACAGGCCGCTGCTATCGTTCAGGCGTGCCAGCAGCGCCCGCCGTGTCGGATCGGCCAGGGCAGCAAATGTGCGATCGAGCTCGGGGTCACGATACTTAACCATTCGGTTAAGTTATAGATCAATTGAGGGCGCGTCAAGGACCCGGCTCTTTCTGTGAACTCTGTCACCGGCGCCGCCGCATCCGTGATCGCGGACAGGGGCCGCCGCAGGAGCTCAGCCTCCGTTCGCCTTGATGAATGAGGCAATGGTGTCGACCGCCTTGGCCTCGATGCCCAGGTAGCCGTGCTGGGCCATCGCCTCGCACGGCGCGGACCGGGGCGGCAGGCCCCCGTCGAGCAGGGCCACCTCCACCTTGCGCGCCTTGGTGAGCCGGTTGCGCAGCTTGTCGGCATCGGCGGCCGGCGTCAGCTCGCAGGCGTCGCGACGATGCGACATAATCAGGGTCGGCGCCTTCACGCCCGCCAGCGGCATGCTGGCGACGCCGTCGCGATGGCTGCGCGCGATCTTCCACTCAGGCTTGGCGCGCGTGATGGTCGACGTCAGCACCAGGCCATCGACGTCCTTGGCCGCGATGGCGCCCTCGGCCGCCGAGAACGTGCCCATGCTCGTTCCCACCAGCCACACGGGCACCGGCTTCTCCTTTTTGAGATAGGCAGCGACCGCACCGATATCGCCGGCGTGCGCCGGGCTCATGCGGAAGATTGCGTTCAT
>DASZQC010000088.1:0-7389 GCA_035549815.1 Dongiaceae bacterium | reverse complement strand
GAGGAGCCGATGATGACCATCGCTCCCTGTATCACGATGGCGGCGATCGCGAGACCGATGCCGAGTATCGTGACAATGCCGATGTCCCTGGCTACGTCCGTATCCAGTAGGTTAAGGAGCGAAATCTTTGCCTTGAGATCCTGCAACGAGAAGAGAGACAGCATGCTCTCTTCCAGCCGGTAACCGGAAAAATAAAGGCAGGTTCCGAGAATGACCAAGGAAATGAAGTCTGTCCGGAATCGTTGCCAGATGGTTTGGACGCTTTGATAGGCCTCCGTGAAGACTCCGACAAATGGCAGCTTGTCCATAGCTTCCCCCCATGAAAGCTTCTGTCGAGATAGCGTGGTCGGGAACGTCGCTGGCCGCACCTGGCCCGGCGATCCCGCTTCATCTTGCTGCACTTTGGGCCAACGCGCGAGGGCATAGGCACGGGGGCCATCATCCCTCGCAAGCCAGCGTGGCGGACGATCCCGTGGGGGCTTTCCTCACGGCCCCAATTCCGCCATAACGACCTGAAGAATGGGCGGTCCATCAGGGGAGTCGCTGAAGACACATGGCGCGCAAGCTGTTTGGGACGGATGGGGTCAGGGGGCAGGCCAATAGCGAGCCGATCACGGCCGCGACGGCGCTGAAGCTGGCCCTGGCGGCCGGGGCGCATTTCCGCCGCGGCGACCACCGTCACCGGGTCATCATCGGCAAGGACACGCGCCTGTCGGGCTACATGCTGGAGACGGCGCTGACCTCCGGCTTTCTGTCCATGGGCATGGACGTGATGCTGCTTGGGCCGCTGCCGACGCCGGCCGTCGCCATGCTGACCCGCGTCATGCGCGGCGACCTCGGAGTCATGATCTCCGCCTCGCACAACCCGTATCAGGATAACGGCATCAAATTGTTCGGGCCGGACGGCTACAAGCTCTCCGACGCGATCGAGCTGGAGATCGAGCGGCGCATGGGCGAGAACGATTTCGCCAGCACCTTGTCGCCGTCGGCCGAGCTGGGCCGCGCCAAGCGCATCGACGATGCGCCGGGCCGCTATATCGAGTTCGTGAAGTCGGCTTTCCCCAAGGGCCGCAGCCTCGAGGGGCTGAAAGTCGTGGTCGATTGCGCCCACGGCGCCGCCTACAAGGTGGCGCCGACGGTTCTGTGGGAGCTGGGCGCCGACGTCGTGCCGCTGGCCTGCGAGCCGAACGGCACCAACATCAACAAGCAATGCGGCGCCGTCCATCCGGCGAGCATGCAGGAGCAGGTCGTTGCCCACGGCGCCGATGTCGGTATCGCGCTGGATGGCGACGCCGACCGGCTGATCGTCGCCGACGAGAAGGGCGCCATCCTCGACGGCGACCAGTTGATGGCGGCCATCGCCTTGTCCTGGCATGCCGACGATCTGCTGAAAGGCGGCGGCGTGGTCGGCACGGTGATGTCGAATGCCGGGCTGGACCGTTATCTGAACGGGTTGGGCCTGAAGCTGGCCCGCGCCGCGGTGGGCGACCGCTATGTGCTGGAGGAGATGCGCAAGACCGGCTGCAACATCGGTGGCGAGCAATCCGGCCACATCATCCTCAGCGACTTCGCCACCACCGGTGATGGGCTTCTGGCGGCCTTGCAGATCCTGGCGCTGATGGCCGATAGGAAGAAGCCCTTGAGCGAGATCGGCCGCGTCTTTGCACCGCTGCCGCAAATCCTGAAAAGTGTGCGTTTCGGCGGGGCGGCGCAGCCGCTCGACAACCCACAGGTGAAACAGGCGATCGCCAGCGGCGAGGCCGCCTTGAACGGCAAGGGCCGGCTGCTGATCCGCAAGTCCGGCACCGAGCCGGTGATCCGCGTCATGGGCGAGGGCGAGGACGAGGCTTTGGTCTCGCGCATCGTCGCCGAGATCGTCGCTGCGGTACAGGCAGCGGCCTAGTCAACGCTGTCCCAACGCGACGACTTGGCCGTGACATCGCGTCACAGTGCGTCATCGATGGCTAAAATGCGCGTCGACTGACCGGTCATCCATCACTACCGCATGTATAGGTCGCCGGATCACAGCGAAACGCCGCCATTCGTTCGTCCGGCTGAGTTTGCGCGCGCTCGAAGTGTGGCAACATTTTCCCGCGACTTGCCAAACTTCCATTCACCTCAATTACCGGGGGCTGACGATGTCGAATTCGATGAAAGGCATGAGCATGATCACGCTCGAGGAATTCTCCGCCGAGCAGATCGAGGCGCTGATCGCGCAATCGCTGGAGCTGAAACGCAAGAAGCAGCAGCGCATCTTCCCGCGCACGCTGCTGAACCGGAATTTCTGCTTCATCTTCCTGCGCCCGTCCTGCCGCACCCGCGCGGCCTTCGCCGTCGCCGCCGCGGACGAGGGCGCCAATGCGCAGGTGATCTCGCGCGAGGAGATCCGTTTCGGCCAAGGCGAGAGCGTCAAGGACATCGCCCGCGTGCTGGGGCGCATGTTCGATGGGCTGGCCATTCGCTGCCACGACAACCACCTGATCGAGGAGTTGGCGGAGCATGCCGGCGTGCCGGTGTGGAACGCGCTCAGCGAGCAGCATCACCCAACCCAGGCGCTGGCCGATTTGATGACCCTGCAGGAGAACGGCATTCCGCTCGCCGGCGGCAAGATGACCTACATCGGCGAGGGCAAGGCCAACGTCATCAACTCGCTGATGGTGGCCGCCGCCAAGGTCGGGCTGGAGCTGCGCATCGTGACGCCGCCCGGCCATCAGCCCGAGCAGAGCCTGGTGGACCGCCTGCTGGGCTGGAGCCGCCACAACCAGGCGCGCATCCTGGTCACCACCGACTTGCGCGAGGGGCTGCACGGCGCCGATGCCGTCTATTCCGACATGTGGGTGCCGCTGGAGGGGGAGCATGATTTCGAAGCCATGGCGCGCGACTTCCAGCCCTATCGCCTGACCGCGGAGGCGATGGCGCTGACGGAGAATCCCAACGCCATCTTCCTGCATTGCATGCCGGCGCAGCACAATCTGGAAACCGCCTTCGCCCGGCGCCACCCCAGCACCATGGAAGTGACCGAAGAGGTCTTCGAAGGCCCGCGCAGCCGCGCCATCGACCAGGCCGAGAACCGCCTGCACACGATCAAGGCGGTGATGGTCTCGACGGTGTGATGACGTTTCCCACCCCCGGAACGGGGGAGGGCTAGGGAGGGGGAAGCCGCATCTCTGTCGGCTGGAACCTTCGCTCACTGCCCCCGCCCCATCCCTCCCCCGTTCCGGGGGAGGGGGCACCGGTGGTGAGAATCGGGTGCTGTTTTAGAACCAGCCCACTTGGCGCAGCAGCAGCGCTGTGCCGAGGCCGACGGCGATGGTCGCCATCAGGTTGCGGATCAGCAGCGAGGTGACGATTGCGGCGATGGTGGCGAAGAGGTCTGGGTTGAACCAGTCGGCGCCGTTGGGTGCTGCGTCGAGATGCAATGCCGACGGCACGATGATGGCGGTCAGCACGGCGACCGGTGAATGCGCCAGCGCGCGTTCCACGATCGCCGGGATGCGGATGCGGTCGGCCATCAGGAACAATGGGCAGCGCAGCGCCAGGTTGATCAGCGCCATGCCGAGGATGATGAGACCGACCTCGCTCATGCCGTTCTCCGCGCCGCGGTGAAGCGGTCGACGGCGACCGCGCCACAGATCGCGGCGATGGTGGCGATGGTCAGGCCCAGATTGTGCGGCAGGAAGGCGAGGGCCGCCGCCAGGATTCCCGCAATCGCCGCGGCGGCGCGCGCGCCGGGCGTGGTCAGTTTTTGC
This sequence comes from Dongiaceae bacterium, assembly GCA_035549815.1. Classification (GTDB taxonomy): domain Bacteria; phylum Pseudomonadota; class Alphaproteobacteria; order Dongiales; family Dongiaceae; genus Dongia_A. The sequence goes on along the minus strand of DASZQC010000088.1, from coordinate 3,640 downwards.
ACCACCATGCCGATGAAGGTGGCGATCGCGGCGAAAGCGAGGCCGCTATCCTCGAGGCCGGTGAACCGGCTGCCGGCGACGATGCCGAGGGTGGTCCAGATGTTCCAGTTCACATACATGGCGACGACGGAGGTCGCGTAGGCCCAGTGGCTGTTCTTCTGACGGCCAAGGCTGCGATAGCGATCCTCCATCACCGCGAAGGTCTCGTCGGTCAGCCCGGCTGACAGCAGGAAGCGCCAGGGCAACGACAGATGCCGCACATAGGGCACCAGGGTCGCGGCATAGAGCGTGTGGCGCAGGTTGAGGATCAGCGTCGCCAGCCAGATGGTCCAGGCGCCGGCGCCCAGCGCCAGCAGCGAGATGGCAACGAACTGTGCCGAGCCGGAGAAGACGAACAGCGACAGCGACAGGGTGTGGGCGGGGGGCAGGCCCTGCGCCGTGGCCAGCGCGCCGAAGATCACGCCGAACGGCGCCGCGCCGACCATGAAGGGAATCGTGATCTTGAAGCCGGCGGCGATTTCCGCACGTCGGCCAGGGGCTGGAGCGGTGGGCGCCGCAGCGGCGCCCGCTCCGGCGGTCTGCACGCCCGATCCGTCAGACAAGCGAGAAGCCCGCCCGCGGCTTTTCCCGCGCCAGGCGCGCGAGGATATCGAGGCCGCGCGCGACCGTGTCGATGGAGCAGGGCGCGCTGATGCTGATGCGCACGCCGTTGCGGGCGTTGCGCGACAGCGAGAAGCTCGAGGACGGGCACACCGCGACGCCGCGGATCCGCGCCTGCAACGCGAAGGAATCCGCCGGCCAATCCTCCGGCAGGTCGAGCCAGCCATGCATCGCGTTGGGATGCGACTGATAGGGCAGACCCGCCAGGATCTCCTTCGCCACCTTTTGCCGGGCGGCATATTCCTCGCGCCGGCGGGTGCCGACACGCACGCCTTCGCCGTTGCGAATCCAGCGGGCGGCCATCTCCGCCGCCACCGGCATCGCCATCCAGGTGGTGGAGCGCACCGCCTCGTTGATCATCTCCGCGTCTTCGGTCAGCACGCCCAGATAGCCGACGCGCAGGCCGGGCGCGATCGACTTGGAGACGCTGGTGCAGAACACGCCCAGCTCCGGCGCGTGAGTGATCAGCGGCGCCGGCGCGCCCGGCACCAGGAAGCCATAGACGTCATCCTCGAGGATCTTCACGCCATAGCGCCGCGCCACTTCCGCGAGCTCGCGGCGGCGCGCATCCGGCGTCACGATCGAAGTCGGGTTCTGCAAATTCGGCACGCAATAGAGCACCTTCACGTTGCGGCCGCGGCAGGCGGCCTCGAAGGCGTCGGGCAGGATGCCTTGCTCGTCCATCGCCAGGCCCTGCACGCGGAAGCGCAGGAAGTCGCCCAGGCGGCGCAGGCCGGGCCACGTCAGCGCTTCCGTCAGCACCGTGTCGCCGGGCTCGGTCAGCGCGCCCAGCGCCACGGTCATCGCATGTTGCGCGCCGGCAGTGATCAACACGCGCTCGGGATCGACATTCAGGCCGAAGGTGGCGAGCAATTCGGAGCCGGCCTCGCGATGCGCGCGGCTGCCGCCATTGGGCTGGTAGTTCAGCAACGCGCCGATGCCCTGCTGCTCCGACAGCTCGTGCAGCATCTGGCGCAGCACCTGGTCATATTCGCCGCCGGCATCCAGGTCGGTCGGCGTGTTGATGCTGAACTCGATGACGCCGGGCTCGGTTACGTGCAGATGCTGCGGTCCCGGCATCGGCGAATTGGCGCGGATGTTGGGGCGCACGGCGATGTCGCTGCGCACGAAGGTGCCGCGGCCGACTTCGCCGCCGATGAGACCGCGCCGCTCCGCCTCGCCATAGGCGCGTGTCACCGTGCCGACGGTGCAGCCCAGGCGATAGGCCAACTCGCGATGGGTGGGAAGGCGGTCGCCGGGGGAAAGCCGGCTTTGCCGGATGTCGGTGGCCAGCGCGTCCGCAATCGCCAGATAGCGCGGTCCACGGTGAGACGTAATGTCGGGGATCCAAATTGTCATGGGCACAATGTTTCCGTTGACCCGAGACAATGTCAAGAACAATATCCGCCCGCAGGGAGGACAAAGAAACAATTGTATCTATCTTTGATGCTGGAGAAGTAAAATGTATCGGTACAGTATGAGTGACAAATCGGGTTCAATCCAGACGCGCCCCGCGGGTCGCAAGGTCGAGGCTGGCCTCGTTGCCCGGATCGTAGATCTCCTGCTCACTTGGTCGGACCGCATGCGGCAACGCCGCCATCTGGCCGAGCTCGACGATCGCCTCCTGCGCGATATCGGCGTCAGCCGCGCCGACATCGAAGCCGAGATCTCACGTCCATTCTGGCGGCCAGAATATTGATGCTGCGGCATTTGCCGTCTGATCTTGGCGCGGCTGGCCGTCCTCCTTCGACCGCGTCGCGGATCACGCAATGAATTGTCAGGTGGCGGCACGCTGTGCCGCCACCTGACCACGCAGCCCAACCCGCGAGGCTTTCCGATGTACGTCCCCCAACAATTCAAGATCGGCGAATTGTCCGAGAACATCGCCGTCATGCGCGGCAATCCGTTCGCTGCCTTGATCAGCCACGATGCGGAAGGGCTGATGGGGACACATTTGCCGACCCTGGTGAAACAGGACGGCGATGCAATTGTCATCGAGGCGCATCTGGCGCGAGGCAATCCGCATTGGCGACGGCTCGCCACGGCGCCCGATACCGAGATAATGATGATCTTCTCCGGTCCCGATGCCTACATCCGGCCGGGCTGGTACCCCTCGAAGGCCGAGAATGGCAAGCAGGTGCCGACCTGGAACTATGCCATTGTTCACGCGTACGGCCGGGCCGAGACGATCAGCGACGGCGCGTGGCTGCTGCGTCACGTGTCGGAGCTCTCGCGCCAGCAGGAAAGCCCGTACGAGATGCCCTGGCAGACCAGCGACGCGCCTGCCGGCTACATTGAAGGACTGACGCGGGGCATCGTCGGCCTGCGGCTCACCGTCACCCGGCTCGATGGCAAGGCAAAGATGGGCCAGAACCGCGAGGCGCGCGACGCGCTGGGCGCCGTGGCCGGGCTTGAGGCCCGCGATCGGGGCGCTGATCGCGCGGTCGCCGCCGCCATGCGGCGCATGCGCGTCGATTGATCAAACAATTCATCGTTCGGGGGAACGCATGACCATCGAATCCGCGATCGCCTTCGCCATCGGCATGTTCTTCCTGGCCTTGTCGCCGGGACCCGGCCTCGCCACCATCATCTCGCGTGCCCTGGCGTCGGGGCCTGTCGCGGGCCTGGCGGTCACCGGCGGGTTGGTCCTGGGCGACTTTGCCTTCATGGCAATCGCCATGGTCGGCATGACGGCGATCGCCACCGCGCTCGGCCCGCTCTTCGCGCTGCTGAAATATGCCGGCGCCGCCTATCTGGTCTGGCTGGGCATCGCCGTGCTGCGCGGGGCGGCAAAGCCGATGAAAGTCGCGCCGCGCGCGGGACGGGGCATGGTCAAGGATGTCGGGCTCGGCCTGCTGGTGACGATGGGCAATCCGAAGCCGATCCTGTTCTACAGCGCGCTGCTGCCGGCCTTCCTCGACATGACGCGCATCCACCTGGGCGACTTCCTGGTGCTGGCCGGGATCGTGGTGGTCATCTC
>DASZQC010000087.1:0-7965 GCA_035549815.1 Dongiaceae bacterium | reverse complement strand
GCACCGCCAATGTGAACGAATATTCGGCGCGTTATTCGATCCTCGATCGCGAGTTCTATATCCCGGCGGAAGAGAACCTGGCCGCGCAATCGGTCAGCAACCGGCAAGGCCGCGGCGACACGCTGCAGGGCAAGGAGGCGGCGCAGGTGCTCGACCTGCTGCGCACCGATGCGACGCACGCCTACGATCACTATCTGACCATGCTGAACGAGAGCGAGGACGGTCAGAAGATCGACGAGTCCCGTGAAGGTCTGGCGCGCGAGCTGGCCCGGATGAACCTCGGCCTCAACTTCTATACCCAATGGTACTGGAAGGTGGACCTGCATAACCTGATGCACTTCCTCTCGCTGCGCGCCGACGCGCACGCCCAGTATGAGATCCGCGTTTATGCCGACATCATGGTCGACCTTTTGAAGCGCTGGGTGCCGCTGACGGCGGAGGCGTTCGTCGAGCACCGCCTGCACGGCGTCACCTTGTCGCAATCGGCGTGGAATGTGATCAGGCGTAAGCTTAAGGGCGAGAGCGTGACCCAGGAGCAGAGCGGCCTCGGCAAGCGCGAATGGAGCGAGCTGCAGGCGCTGCTCGGCGAATAGCCGGAAAGGGCGTCTTTGGCGGTCAAGCCGAAGCTCTATTACAACTCCGCCTGCCCGGTGTGCCGCACCGGCATCGAACAGCAACGCGCCAAGATGGACGGTTCCCTGCCGGAAGGCAGCGACGCGATCCAATGGTGCGACATCGCCGCGACCCCTGAGGCCGCCACCGAAATCGACAAGAGCGTCGACCAGATCCGCCACTCGCTGCACATGGTGGACGAGCGGGGCCGCCTGCTGGTTGGCGCCGACGTGGCCATTGCCATCTGGAGCATGACGCCGGGCCGCCGCTGGCTCGGCTGGCTGGTCGGTCTGCCCGGCATCCGCCAGGTCGCGCGCTGGGGCTACAACCGCTTCGCCGACCGCCTCTTCGCCTGGAACAAGCGCGCGGGTCGGTGGTAGAGTCCCGGCATCGAATTGCCGGGACGCAACACATGTCCATGCTCGCCAAGTTCCTCACCGACGCCGCGATCTACGATCCGGAATATGGCGGCGGGCTATGCAATCATCTGCCGATGGCGCTGATTGCGCTGGACCAGATGGGCGCCACGCCGTCGCAGCTCAACGAATACCAGCGCAGCCATATGAGCTGGCTGGAGAAGCTGCCGGCGAATAATCGTGCCGTCTTGCCGGGGGCCTGGCCGTTCCGCAAGGCCAATCACGCCGCTTATGTCGAACTGCGCGCCGATTTCCAGCGGCGCATCGCCGCGCAGGGCTGGGAGCAGGTGCTGCGCGCGACCCTGCCGGAACTTGCGCCCGGCCTCACCGCCGCGGCGTTCCATGGCATGATCCGCACCGCGATGGGCGTCACCGCGCGGCACGAGGGCGAGATCGCCAGCGGTCTCGCCTATTGGGCGGCCCATTGGCAGCGGCTCGGTCTGGTCGAAGCGGCGAGCCCGATCAGCGCCGATCCTGTCGCGCTGCTGGGCCGCATTCGCGACGATGCGCGTTTCGCGGCGCCGGCCGATGCGCCGGACCTGATCGACGACAATCTCATCGCCATCAGCCGTCTGAAGGGCTTCTCGGAAGTCACCCATTGGCTGGATGCCGAGCGCGTCACCATCCGCGATCTGGCCCTGGCGGCCGCGCAGGTCTATGGCGCCACCGGCGATTTCACCGCCTTGCATCTGGTGACCGGCGCGCAGGCCGCCGCCGTGCTGCTGCCCTATTTCGAGAGTCCGAAAGTTCTGCTGCCCTGGCTGTGGCAGGGCATGGCCGCCGCCTACATTGCTATCGGAAAGCCGCAACTGCCCGGCGCCGACATGGTCGGGATGTGGCGCAATTCCACGGTGCCGAACTGGCAGGAATTACTGCAACGCGGCATCGCCGAACAGGACGAGCATGCGGTGAAGCTGATCTATTCGGCGCTCTATCTGGGACGCCTCACCGGCGACCGCATCTTCCGCTGGCTCGCCGCCCGCGAGACCGGCACCCTGCGCTCCGCGCCGAAGCCGGCCTGGCAGGCGGCGTAGTAGCCTCGCTGCCAGTTTCAAACTCATTCGTCACCCCGGCCTCTTGCGCCGGGGTCCACCCTTCAACTGCACGAGCCGATGTCGTTTTCACCGCCCTTGCGGCGGAACGGTGGATCCCGGCGCTCCCCTCGGGTCAAGCCCGAGGGTCGGCCGGGATGACGGGCGAAAAGTTGGGCTATTATTGAACGACGATCCTTGGCCCTTGCCGCTGCTGCATCGCGGTCAGCTTGACCCACAGATGCTCGGCGATGGCGCGATAGGTCTTGGCGTGGACCGAGTCCGGTTGGCTGACCACGATGGGCGTGCCGCCGTCGCTGGTCTCGCGGATCGCCAGGTCGAGCGGGATTTCCCCTAAGAACTCGACGCCGAATTTCTCTGCCTCCTTGCGTGCGCCGCCGTGGGCGAAGATCTCGGTCACCTCGCCGCAATGCGGGCAGGCGAAGTAGCTCATGTTCTCGATGATGCCGAGGACCGGCACATCGACCTTGCGGAACATGTTGAGGCCCTTCTTGGCGTCGAGCAAAGCGATGTCCTGCGGCGTGGAGACGATGACGGCACCGCTGAGCGGCACGTTCTGCGCCATGGTGAGCTGCGTGTCGCCGGTGCCGGGCGGCAGGTCGCAGACCAATACATCGAGATCGCCCCAGTTGACGTCGCGCAGCATTTGGGTCACCGCGCTCATCACCATGGGGCCGCGCCAGATCATCGGCGTTTCTTCCTCGATCAGGAAGCCCATCGACATCACCTTGATGCCGTAATTCTGCATCGGCTCCATGATCTTGCCGTCCTTGCTGGTCGGCTTGCCGCTGATGCCCATCATGCGCGGCTGCGACGGGCCATAAACGTCGGCGTCCATCAGCCCGACCTTCAAGCCATTGGCGCGCAGCGCCAGCGCCAGATTGACCGCGGTGGTGGATTTGCCGACGCCGCCCTTGCCGCTGGCGATGGCGATGATGTGCTTCACTCCCGGCAGCGACAGCTTGCCGCCGCCGGCTTGGGGGTGGGCATGGCCGTGCCCGTGACTGTGGCCATGCGCGTGGCCGGGGCCGGTCGGCCGCTGCTGCGGCGCGGCGGCGGGACGGTGCGCGGTCAGCACCGCGCTGACGCTCAGCACGCCGGGCAATTGCATGACCGCCTGCTCGGCCGCCTTGCGCACCGGCTCCAGCTTTGGCCCCTCCTTCGGGTCCACTTCGATGGCGAAGGCGACATGGCCCTCGCGCAGGGCAAGGCCGCTGATCATCCCGGCCTCGACAATGTTACCGCCCTGTGGACGGGCCACCCGGCGCAAAGCCTCCAGAATTTGGGCTTCGGTCACGGGGTTAGCGGGGCTGGGCATGCTTGAAACACCTGGGTCGGAGGACGATATGGAACGTGCGGCTTTGCGGTCATTCCAGAGGGGGCCGGCGGCGGGGCGGTTTACATTGCCGACCCACGCACCCTGTCATATAAGGCCCCTGCCACCCTTTGCAATTCATGGTTTGACCGGTCCGGTCGCACCAGGAAACAGGGCGGCGGGTCGGAATGGCCCAGGCACCCGGCGCTTCGCCGGGGAAACGAAAAATATGCAGGGACTAGCTGGGGTTATTCATGGCTTGGAACAATCAGGGCGGCCCGTGGGGCGGCGGCGGTGGCGGCGGAGATCGAGGCGGCGGGCAAAGCCCCTGGTCGCGCGGTCCCGGAGGCGGCGGCCAGCCGCCTGATTTCGAGGAAATGCTGCGCCGCGGCCAGGACCGCATGAAGAACATCATCCCCGGCGGCATGGGCCCGGGCCGGCTTGGCGCCATCCTGGTCGGGGTCGCCGTCGTGCTCTGGCTCGCCAGCGGCCTCTACCAGGTGCAGCCCGCCGAGCGCGGCGTGCCCTTGGTGTTCGGCAAATTCACCGGCGACCTGACCGAGCCCGGCCTGCATTGGAACTGGCCGGCGCCGATCGGCGCCGTGCTGACCCCGGACGTGAACGCGCAGAACACGGTCGAGATCGGCTTCCGCGGTTCGTCCGGCGGCGGCGTCACCAGCAGCAGCAACATCGACGAGGAAAGCCTGATCCTGACCGGCGATGAGAACATCATCCAGGTCGAGGCGGTGGTGCAGTGGTTCATCGACGATGTCGAGGAATACCTGTTCGAGATCCGTGACCCCAACGAGGGTCTGTCGGCCGACGCGCTGAAGCATGACACGGTGAAGAACGCCGCCGAGGCGGCGATCCGCGAGATCGTCGGCCAGTCGCCGTTCGAGCTGGTGATCACCGGCGAAGGCCGCGAGGAAGTCGGCAAGAAGGCGCAGGCTTTGGCGCAGTCGATCCTGGACAGCTACAAGTCCGGCATCCGCATCGAGCGCCTGTCGCTGCAGCGCTCCTACGCGCCGCAGGACGTTGCCGAAGCCTTCCGGGACGTGGTGCGCGCCGGCGCCGACGCGCAATCGACGGTCAACGATGCTACCGCCTATAAGAATCAGATAACCCAACAGGCGCTGGGCCAAGCGAGCCAGATCAAGAACCAGGCCGAGGGCTATCGCGCCGAAAAGATCGCAGCGGCGCAAGGCGACGCGCAGCGCTTCATCGCGGTCTATGACCAATACAAGAACAATCCCGATGTTACCTCGCGGCGGCTCTATCTGGAGACGCTTGAGAGCGTCATGGGCAATATGAACAAGGTGCTGGTGGATACCGGGGCCGGTGGCGGCGGAGCGGTCCCCTACCTGCCGCTTGACGAGCTCTTGAAACAGCGGCAGCAGCCGGGTGCGCCCGCGCAGACGCCGGCGACGCCGCCGGCGCCGTCGGTCGAGAGCGGAAGCAGCAGCGCCGTGGGGAGCACCAACTGATGAACCGGTCCATCGTCGCCATCATTGTTGCCGCCGTCATCGTGCTGATCGTCGGCTATTCCGCGACCTTCTTCGTCTATCAGTCCCAGAATGCTGTGGTCGTCCGCTTCGGCAAGCTGGTCGAGAATGTGGAGAATGAGCCAGGCCTGCACTGGCGGATCCCGTTCATCGACCAGGTGACCTATATCGACCGCCGCATCATCAACATCGACGCACCGTCGTTCGAGTTGCTGACCAGCGACCAGAAGTTCCTCGTAGTGTCCGCCTATGTGCGCTACCGCATCACCGATCCGGCGAAGTTCTATCGCGTGGCGCGAACAGAGCAGAACGCCGAGCGCCGGCTGGTCGTTGCGCTCAACGAAACCCTGCGCGACAAGATCGGCTCGGTCCCGCTGCGCGACATTCTGTCTGAGAAGCGCGCCGGCCTGATGACCGACGTGACCAAGACTTTGGAGCCCGCCGGCGACGTGTTCGGTATCCAGGTGGTGGATGTGCGGTTCAAGCGCGTCGACTTCCCGCAGCAGAACAGCGAGGCGGTCTACAACCGGATGCGGACCCAGCGTGCCCAGGAAGCGACCCGCATCCGCGCCGAGGGCCAAGCGAGGGCGCAGGAGATCCGCGCCCAGGCGGACCGCGACCGCACCGTGCTGCTCGCCAACACGCAGAAGGAAGCGCAGATCGTGCGCGGCGAAGGGGATGCCGAGGCCACACGTATCTATAACGAGGCGTTCGGCCGCGACCCGGAGTTCTTCGATTTCTACCGGTCGCTGCAGGCGATGCGGACCGGCTTGAGCGGCAACAGCACGACCTTCGTCGGCGAGCCGAAGGGCGATTTCTTCCGCTTCTTCGAGAGCGGAAACGGGTTGCCGGCGGCGAAGCCGCAGCAATAGCCGTCAGGTGCTGGTGACGTGGGCGCTGGCAACATGGCCGCTGTTGACGTGTTTGTGATGCCGGTCGCCGCTGCGGGCGGTCGATCGTGCGCTATCTTGAGATCGATCTGATCCGTCGGCCGGAGTGGCCCGCGGATCAAGACATAGTTTGCTGGCGGAGGAAGCCTTGAACGCATATCGGCGGATCGTGACAAGCGGGACGGAACGCAAGCGCGCGCGCGCCATCGCGCTGGCGCGAACGGCCGCCTTTGACGGGCTGCGCTGGGCGCAGATCGTCGCGGCGCTGGCAATAGGCGCGCTGATCGTCGCCTGGGCCGGCCAGGCCTTTGCCCGCTCCGCGCCGGAAAGCTTTGCCGATCTGGCCGAGGCGGCGTTGCCGGCCGTGGTCAACGTCTCCACCACCCAGAAGGTGGCGCAGGACCAGCAGATGCAGGACCTGGACGAGATGTTCCGCGATTTCCTGGATCGCAAGGAGGGCGAGCCGGACCAGCGGCCGCGCGGCGGCACCTCGCTCGGCTCCGGCTTCATCATCGATCCGAGCGGTTTCGTGGTCACCAACAACCATGTGATCGAGGATGCCGACGAGATCATGGTCCTGACCCACGACAACGAGGAATTGAAGGCGACCCTGGTCGGCCGCGACGAGAAGACCGATTTGGCGCTGCTGAAGGTCGAGGCGGGCCATCCGCTGCCCTTCGTCAAGTGGGGCGACAGCGATGCGTTGCGCGTCGGCGACTGGGTGATGGCGATCGGCAATCCGTTCGGCCTTGGCGGCACGGTGACCGCGGGCATCCTGTCGGCGCGCCAGCGCGACATCAATTCCGGCCCCTATGACGACTACATGCAGACCGATGCTTCGATCAATCGCGGCAATTCGGGCGGCCCGATGTTCAACATGGACGGCCAGGTGGTGGGCATCAACACCGCCATCTTCTCGCCCTCGGGCGGATCGGTCGGCATCGGCTTCGCCATTCCGGCCAACCTGGCGCGGCCGATCATCGACCAGATCAAGCAATTCGGAAAGCCGAAGCGCGGCTGGCTCGGCGTGCGTATCCAGACGGTGAGCCCGGAGCTCGCCGAAGGCTTGCGCCTGGAGGAGCCGCGCGGTGCCCTCGTCGCCAGCGTGACCAAGGGCGGCCCCGCCGACAAGGCCGGCATCAAGCAGGGCGACGTGGTGCTGAAGTTCGACGGCAAGGACATCACCCAGATGCGCGGCCTGCCGCGCGTCGTGGCGGAGACCGCCACCGGCAAGCAGGCCGACGTGGTGATCTGGCGCCAGGGCAAGGAGATGTCGCTGAAGGTGACGGTGGGCGAGCTGACCGAAGAGACCGAACAGCAGACCCTCGCCAGCGTGGAGCCGGCGCCGAGCGCCGAGACCACCATCGACCTGCTGGGGTTGAAGCTGTCCGCCATCACCGACGAGCTGCGCAAGAAGTTCGAAATCCCGAAGGACGCGAGCGGCGTGGTGGTGACCGACGTGGCGCCCGACGGCCCGGCGGCGGAGAAGGACTTGCGCCCCGGCGACGTCATCGCCGAGGTCGACCAGAAGGCGGTCACTTCCGCCGAGGATGTCGGCCTGCGCGTGAAATCGGCGCAGGACAACGGCTACCGCGTCGTCACCCTGCTGGTGAACCGCGGCGGCGACTTCCAATGGATCGCGCTGAAGATCGGGAAGTAACACTCACACGCTTGATTGCGGAAACGGCCGGGCCTTGTGTCCGGCCGTTTGCGCTTTGGGGGCAGAATTTTCGATTTCGAACGCTGGTGTTCATGGGCGGAAGCGCAATGCCACCAGAGGGCGTCCGCGAATGGCGTGACTGCGAAATTCTCCCTTGGTGCGCCCTCCCCTAAGCGAGGTGCAACTGTGGACTTCGAGCGCGATCGCAGGTGGATGCAGTTTGCATTCTGGGAAACGGGTGAGGCGGACTTCTTCGGCACTGATTTGGACTCAGGGCAAGATGTCGTCGTGTTCTATGGCCGCGTGCTGACTGATGCTTCATTCGAGGAAACATTTTTTGAGTGCCTTTTGGCCGCGACCTGACATTCGCTAGGAGTGGTGTGCTCGCTACCACTGTCATCCCGGCCCAGCCGCAAAGCGGCGCAGAGCCGGGACCCATAGGGCATAGCCAAACGACTGACGCATCGCATGGGTCCCGGCTCGCGCTACGCTTGGCCGGGATGACAAGCTGGGCGTGT
>DASZQC010000086.1:0-22628 GCA_035549815.1 Dongiaceae bacterium | reverse complement strand
TTCGATTGCGCCGATCTCGCCGGTGCGCCCGACATGTGTGCCGCCGCAGGGCTGCAGGTCGATGCCGTCGATCTCCAGCAGGCGCACCTTGCCGGTGCCGGTCGGCGGCTTCACTGACATGGTGCGCACCAGCTCCGGCTGCGCCGCCATCTCTTCGTCGGTGATCCAGCGCGTTTCCACCTCGTGATCCTCGGAAACCAGGCGGTTGATCTCCTTGGTGATCGCGTCCTTGTCCAGACTCTGGTCCGGCAGGTTGAAATCCAGGCGGCCCTTGCCGTCGCCAACCTGGCCGCCGGTCACGTCGCCCTTGATGACCGCGCTCAGCAGATGCAGGCAGGTATGCATGCGCATCAGGCGATAGCGCCGCTCCCAATCGATCTCGGCATGGACCTTGTCACCGACCTGCGGCAGGGCAGCGCCGGCCTTGGGCACATGCACCACGTCCTCGTGATTGGCGCCTTTGACCGTGTCGGCGATCTCGACCGTGTCGCCGTTGGCAAGGCGCAGGAACCCGACATCGCCGGGCTGGCCCCCGCCCATCGGATAGAACACGGTCCGGTCCAGGCGGATGCCGGCAGCGTCGATTCCGGTCACCGTAGCATCGCAGCCGCGCAGATAGGCGTCTTGGCGAAACAGCAGCTCCATTCTTCGGAGAATCCCTGATCAGACTGGCAATTCGGGCATCATGGGGTTGGTTAACTTGACGGTCAAGGACCGCCCCGCCTACGGTTCGGCCGCAACCTCTGGGGGAGACTGGAATGGCCAAGCCGATTCTCTACGGCCCCATCTACAGCACGTTCGTGCGCACCGTCCGCATGGTCCTGGCGGAAAAGAATGTCGATTATGACCTGGTCGATGTCGACATGATGACGGGCGCGCATCGCAGCCCGGCGCACTTGAAGCGCCACCCCTTCGGCAAGATCCCGGCCTTCGAGCATAACGGCTTCTCGATCTACGAGAGCAACGCCATCGTTCATTACATCGACGACGCTTTCCCCGGCCGCCGCATCGCGCCCTACGGCATGCACCGGCGCGCGCGCGACCAGCAGATCGTCGACATCATCGGCTCCTATGCCTATGGCCGGATCGTCATCCGCCTGGTGCTGCCCTATTTTTTCGCCGACAAGGAGAAGGGGCCGGACATGGCGGCGATTGCCGCCGCGGTGCCGGATATCGAGCATGTGCTGGGCGAGATCCAGAATCTGATGATCGATCCCGACCCATTCCTGATGGGGCGCGAGGTCGGCTTCTCGGACCTTTATCTGGCGCCGATCGTCTCATACCTGATGATGTTCCCGGAGGGCGGCCGCATCCTGCCCAAGCTGCCGCGCCTGTCGAGCTGGTGGCTCGCGATGCAGCATCACGACAGCGTCACCAAGACGGCGCCGAAGCTCTGATCTCGCCAGGACCGCCAAGAAATGACCGCCTCGCTTCGCTTTCTCGGCCTTCCCGATCGCCTTGCCGATGGTCGCATGCCCCGTGCGGTGATCTACGGAGCCGGTCACGGCAGCACCTATCCCGGCCAGGATAGCAGCGGCTTTACCCTGGCCGCCGACGCCATTCGCGCCGCGAGCCAGGAAGATGCCGCGCTCATCGAGCACTGGGATTTCGATCTTGGCGGCCCGTTGTTCGACGGCAAGCCAGTCTGCTGCGTCGATGCCGGCGACATTCCGACGACCATGCATGACAATGCCGGCAACCGGGCCAGGATCGAGGCGAAGACGCGCGAAATCCTGGCATTGCCGGCCGTGCCGATCCTGCTCGGTGGCGACGATTCCGTGCCCATTCCCTTCCTCGCCGGCTTTGCCGATCACGGGCCGGTCTGGATCCTGCAGATCGACGCCCATATCGACTGGCGCGACGAGCTGCATGGCGAGCGCTACGGCTATTCGAACCCGATGCGCCGGGTGAGCGAGATGCCGCATGTCGCCGGCATGGTGCAGGTCGGCATGCGCAGCGTCGGCAGCGCACGCCGCACCGAAGTCGAAGACGCACACCGATTTGGCAGCCACTTGGTGACCGCGCGTGAAATCCACGGCCAGGGCGTGGATGTTGCGCTCCGGCACATCCCGGAAGGTGCGCGGGTCGTCGTCACCCTCGATTGCGACGGAATCGATCCCGGCATCATGCCCGGCGTCGCGGCGCGTGCGCCCGGCGGCCTCACCTACACACAGGTGATCGATTTGATCGCGGGCCTCGGCAAGCGGGCCAGGATCGCCGGTTTCGACCTTGTCGAGTTCTATCCTCCCGCCGATATCGGCGGCCTGTCGGCGCTGACCGCCGCGCGCCTCCTCGTCAATGCGGTCGGCGCCATCGTCCGACAGGTCTGAACCCGGCTTGCGCAAGTCCCCTCTTGCTGCCGGGTTGACCTGGGACGCGAAATCCCGACAGTTGCGGGCCGCATGAGCGACTCTTCAAACGAACGACCCGCGCGCCTTCTTCTGTGGCTGCTGGCCTTTGGCAATTTCATTGTCGGCATGGGCGCCTTCGTGGTGGTCGGCATCGTTTCGCCGATGGCCGACGGCCTGGGTATCGCCAAGGCCGATGCAGCGGTCGTGCTGACCACCTACGCTTTCGCCTATGCGCTGTTGTCGCCCATTTCCGCCACCATCACGGGCCATGTGCCGCGCCGCATCGTGTTGGCCACGGCGCTGACGATTTTTTGTCTCGGGACAATCATCTCCGCCTTGTCGCCCAATCTCTGGATGCTCGCCGCGTCGCGCATCATCGTGGCGCTGGGCGCTTCCATGTTCACGCCCTTGGCGGCCGGCGTCGCGATCGCGGTCAGCGCGCCGGAGCATCGCGGCAAGGCCCTGTCGACGGTGTTCAACGGCCTGACCCTGGCGCAGGTGGTGGGTACGCCCTGCGGTGCGTGGCTCGCCTATCATTTCGGCTGGGCGATGGCCTTCTGGGCGGTGGCGGCCCTGGCCGCGGCCGGTGCCGTGACCATATTTCTGACGGTGCCGCGGGACGTGCGCTTCCAGGCCTCGGGTATGGGCGCCATCATCGACGTGCTCAAGGACGGCAAGACGATGTTCGCCATCGCATTCACCGCGACCTTCATCACGGCGCTGACCATCGTCTTCGCCTTCTTCGGACCGCTGACCGAGGAATCGGTCGGCTCCAACCCGGAAATCCGCACCTTTTTCCTGGTGCTCTATGGCATCGGCGCGGTGCTGGGCAACCATTTCGGCGGCGCGCTGACGGACCGGATCGGCGGCCGCAACACGCTGGCGATCCTGTGCCTGGCGCAGATCGTCATCATGCCGTTCTTCTCGATCATTCCCTTGAGCGGGGTCGAGTTCGCCATCCTGGTCGGAACCTGGTCGGCCTTCGCCTGGTCCTTCATGGCGCCGCAGCAATCGCGCCTGGTGCAGATCGCGCCCCAGGCGATCTCGGTCGTCCTCGCCCTCAATGCGGCGATGATCTATGTCGGGATCGCCGTCGGCTCGGCGCTGGCCTCACGCATCCTCGGCTGGCAGGGGCTGGCGTCGCTCGGTATCGCCGGCGCAATCGGTTGCGTGATCGCGCTGGGGCACCTGCTGCTGTCGGGAAAGCCGGTGGCTCGCTAGAGCCAATCCGGCGTCGGCAGATTCTTGGAGCGCAGGAATTCCGGGTTGAACAGCTTGCTCTGATAGCGGGTGCCGAAATCGCACAGGATGGTCACGATGGTGTGCCCGGGGCCGAGTTCCTTGGCCAGGCGGATGGCGCCGGCCACGTTGATGCCGGTGGACCCGCCCATGCACAGGCCCTCGTGCTTCAGCAAATCGAACACGATCGGCAGGGCCTCGCTGTCCGGGATGCGATAGGCGAAATCGACCGGCGTGCCCTCCACGTTCTTGGTGATGCGCCCCTGGCCGATGCCTTCGGTGATGGAACTGCCTTCGGCCTTCAGCTCGCCGGTCGTGTAGTAGGAATAGAGCGCGGCGCCTTCGGGGTCGGCGAGGCCGATCTTGATGTTCTTGTTGCGCTCCTTCAGCGCGATGGCGACGCCGGAGAGGGTACCGCCGGTGCCGACCGCGCTGACGAAGCCGTCGACCTTGCCGTCGGTCTGCGCCCAGATCTCCGGCCCGGTGGTGCGGTAATGGCCGCCGCGATTGGCGACGTTGTCGAACTGGTTGGCCCAGATGACACCATTGGGGTTGGTGGCCTTCAATTCCTCGGCCAGGCGCCCGGACCATTTCACGTAGTTGTTGGGATCCTTGTAGGGGACGGCAGGGACCTCTTTCAGCTCCGCGCCGGCAAGGCGCAGCATGTCCTTCTTCTCTTGAGATTGCGTCTCCGGAATGACGATCAAGCTCTTGTATCCGCGCGCATTCCCGACCAGCGCCAGGCCGATCCCGGTATTGCCGGCGGTGCCCTCGACGATCAGGCCGCCCTTGCGGATCTCACCCTTTTTCTCAGCATCCTCGATGATGGCGAGCGCGGCGCGGTCTTTCACCGAGCCGCCAGGGTTGAGGAATTCCGCCTTGCCCAGGATGGTGCAGCCGGTCAGTTCCGACGCCTTCTTGAGTTTGATGAGCGGCGTATTGCCGATCGCGCCGATGAAACCGTCGCGGATATCCATGGATCAACCTGTGTGTGAAGTCTGCGCTCTCGAATGGCGGCCAACTTAGCGGCCCGGCCCTTACCCGATCAAGCTACGGCTTTGGGGCCAGATTCGGTGTGAAATTCGCGACTCAGATGCTTGATTTTCCGACATAAAGACCCTGCGGCGCATGGCGGAATTTGTAGTGCGCCAGGCTGGCCGCCGCCGGGCCGGGGGCGTCCACGTCGATCAGGCAGCGCGCCATCTTGGTGAAGGCGGCGCGGAAATGGTTCTTCGCCTTCACGCACAGCAGATCGAGCTTTTCCGGGTCGATGCCGTGCAGCCGAAAATAGGCCGGGTCGTTCGGCGTCTGGCAGCTCTCGGTCACGACGACCTGGATGCCCTCGACCTCGAGCAGGACGGTGCGGCCGACATCCATCGGCAGTTGATGTTCGTAAGGCCCCTCGTTGCGGAACCTGCCGTCGGTCAGCTTGACGATCTTGGCCTCGACCGGGACGGGCGCCCCGAAATCCGGTGTCACCCGGCCGCCGAGTTTGGCGCGGAGAGTGGCGCCTTCGCCCAGGCGATGGCATTCCGCGACCAGGGGCGGGTCCCAGAAGAAGCCGAAGGCCGTGTGTGCGGGACGGGCGGTTGCCAGCAATGCCCGGAGCAGGGACGGCGTATCGCCGATGCCGCCCGAGAGGGGATTGTCCGGCGGGTCGAGGACGATGGCGGGGCCAGAGCCTTTGGTCGCCAAAGCGCGGCGCAGCCCTTCGGCTGGGTCCGGCAACTCGACATAGAAGCGGTCGCGGCGGGCCGCGAGTTCTCCCGCCAGGGCGTCGGCGGCTTGGCGCGCCGCGGCGGCATCCTCGGCAACGGCCACCACACTGGGACCGGCGAAGGGCGAGTCCCCATAGGCGAAGCCGCCATAGATGCTGACGTCGAGGATGCCGCGCTCGCCGCGCCATTCATCGGCCAGTTTCTGCATCTCCGCCATCGGGCCATCGGCGGTGCGCATGTTGAAGCTGGGCAGGATGGCCGGCAGCTTGGCGATGGCGATCTGCGGCCGGACGCGACCTTCCGCCTTGTCGATCAGGATGCGCAGCGTGCGCTGTGCCGCCAGGTGCATGTCGACATGCGGATAGGTGTGGTAGCCGGAGGTCGCGTCGAGCAGCGCGACGGTCTCCGCACCGAGGTTCGCGTGCAGGTCGAAGCTGGCGCCGAGCGGCGTCTTGCCGATGATATTCCGCACCTTTTGCAGCAGATGCAGCTCGGGCGTCGGATCGTCCGCGGTCGCCGTCGCACCATGAAGCGAGAGATAGACCGCGTCCCAGTCGTGACCGAGCAGGCCCTCGAGGATCAGGCGCGCGATCTCCGTCATCGCCGCCGTCTCGATCAAGCCGCCGGGCGGCGCCGCCGCGCAATGCAGGTAGTGGAATTCCCAGTCCGGATAATTGGATTCGATATCCAGCACGCCGCCAATCTCCGTCGCCGTGTCGGCATAGAAGCGGCGCGCCGCCTCGCCGCTGACCCACTCGCGGCTCTGGAAATCCGCGAGGCCGGCGCGCATCGGCGTGAAGGAATTGGCCTCGTACCACAGGCGCGCGATGGCCAGCTTTCGTTTGGGCAAGATGGGCTCGTTCCGTCGTTTCGGCGCAAGCTATCAGCGCGGCACAGAAATTCCTAGGCGGGTTGAAGCCCATGAGTTGAAGCGAGGCCGGAAATCGCTACAGTGCGCCGCAATTCGGTAGTTTCTGGGGGAAAACATGGCGCGCGATCCGCGGTACGACATCCTGTTCCAGCCGGTGAAGATCGGCCCGGTGACGGCGAAGAACCGCTTCTTCCAGGTGCCGCATTGCAACGGCATGGGACACGGCCAGCCGCATTCGCACGCGGCGATGCGCGGCATGAAGGCGGAGGGCGGCTGGGCCGTCGTCTCGACCGAGGAATGCGAGATCCACCCGAGCGGCGACGTGGCCCCCTATGTCGAGGCGCGGCTGTGGGACGATCACGACATTCCGCACAACGCGCTGATGTGCGAGGCGGTGCACAAGCATGGCGCGCTGGCGGCGGTGGAGCTGGTGCATAACGGACCGTCGGCCTCCAACCTCTACAGCCGCGAAGTGCCGATCGGGCCGGTGCACCAGATCACCAATTATCACCCGTTCCAGGCGCGCGCGATGGACCGCGAAGACATCCGCAACTATCGCCGCTGGCATCGCGAGGCGGCGGTGCGGGCGAAGAAGGCCGGCTTCGACATCGTCTATTGCTATGCCGGCCACGACCTCTCCATGCCGATGCATTTCCTGCAGAAGCGCCGCAACACGCGCGCCGATGAATATGGCGGCAGCCTGGAGAACCGCGTGCGCCTGTTCCGCGAGATCATCGAGGATGCGAAAGAGACGGTCGGTGATTCATGCGGCATCGCCGTGCGCTTCGCCGTCGACGAAATGATCGGGCCGGACGGCATCACCAGCGACGGCGAGGCGCGCGAGGTGGTCGAGATGCTGGCGGAACTGCCCGACCTCTGGGACGTCAACATCAGCAACTGGAAATACGATTCCTGGACCTCGCGCTTCTCGGAAGAGGGCTACCAGGAGAAATACGTCGCCTTCGTGAAGAAGCTGACCAGCAAGCCGGTGGTCGGCGTCGGCCGCTTCACCTCGCCCGACACCATGGTCTCGCAGATCAAGCGCGGCGTGCTGGACATGATCGGCGCGGCACGGCCCTCCATCGCCGATCCGTTCCTGCCGAAGAAGATCGAGCAGGGGCGGCTGGACGACATCCGCGAATGCATCGGCTGTAACATCTGCGTCAGCGGCGACATGACCATTACGCCGATGCGCTGTACCCAGAACCCGACCCAGGGCGAGGAATGGCGCAAGGGCTGGCATCCGGAGATCATTCCGGCGCGGCAGTCGCAGGACCGCATCCTGGTGGTCGGCGCCGGTCCGTCCGGCCTGGAAGCGGCGCGGGCTTTGGGCGCGCGCGGATACGAGGTGCACCTGGCGGAGGCGACAACCGAGCTGGGCGGGCGGGTGACGCGGGAGGCGAAGTTGCCGGGTCTGTCGGCCTGGGCGCGGGTGCGCGACTACCGGGTGCAGCAGATCGGCAAGATGCCGAACGTCACGCTTTATCGCGACAGCCGCCTCAGCGCGGAGAATGTGCTGGAATTCGGTTTCGAGCGCGCGGTGCTGGCGACCGGCGCAACCTGGCGGCGCGACGGGTTCGGGCGCAGCCATTTCGTCCCGATCCCCGGTTTGGATCGGATGCAGGTCTTTACGCCGGACGATCTGATGGCGGACAAGCTGCCGGCTTCGGGGCCGGTGGTGATTTACGACACCGAAGACTTCTACATGGGCGGCGTGCTGGCGGAGAAGCTGCGCAAGGTTGGGCTCGATGTCGTGTTCGTGACGCCGTCCGACACCGCCTCGCCCTGGACCTCCAACACGCTGGAGGTGATCCACATCAATAAGCGCCTGCGCGAGCTGGGCGTGCGGATCGTGACCCATCATGACGTTGTCACAGCGGCATCGGATCATGTCGAGATCGCCTGCGGCTATGGCGGCGGGACGCAGCAAGTCGCGGCGAAGGCGCTGGTGCTGGTGACCTCGCGCCTGCCGAACGAGGCGTTGTATCTGGAGTTGACTGCAGCGCCCGACAAGCTGCGCGAGGCCGGCATCAAGTCGGTCGCGCGGATCGGCGATTGCCTGGCGCCGGGCTTCATCGCTCATGCGGTCTATCACGGCCACCGCTATGCGCGGGAGCTGGATGCGCTGCCGACGGGCGAGGTGCCGTTCAAGCGCCATCTGCCGCTGGTGACGGTGCCATAGGCGGATGCTAGGCCTCCGCAAACTGACGCTTGCGGATATGGATGGGGCGGCCGCCGTCCACCGGGCCTCGTTCAACCACGCGCTGCCGAAGCTGGCCGGGCTGCACACGCCGGAAGAGGATCGCGTCTTCTATCGCACCCAGATGTTCCCGGCGTGCCAGATCTGGGGCGCGGAGAAGCAGAGCAAGCTGGTCGGTATCATCGCCTTCCGCGCCGAGTGGATCGACCAGCTCTATGTCCTGCCCGATGCGCAGGGCCGCGGCGTGGGGAGCGACTTGCTGGAGATCGCACAGAAGGCGTTCCCGGTGCTCAATCTCTGGACCTTCCAATGCAATGCGCGGGCGCGGCGCTTCTACGAGCTGAACGGCTTCGCGGCCGTACGCGAGACCGACGGCGCCGGCAACGAAGAGAAGGAGCCGGACGTGCTCTATCGCTGGGAGCGCGGCTAGGCCCTATTTGCGCATCGCCACCCGCATCTCCTGCGCGCCGAGCCCCCATTTGGTGATGCAGGAGATGAACCTGGTCAGCGGCACGTCGACCGGATGCACCTTGCTCGTCTCGAAGACATAGGATTGGCCGACGGTCGGCACCGGGGGCGACGGCACGAAGATCGTCACATAGCCGTCCGCGTGGCGTTCGATGATCAGGGCCGGGACCAGGCCCTCCTCCATCTCGGCCAAAGCGGGCGTTGCGCCTTCGCCGACGCCGCCGGACAGTGAACGTCCGGTCAACGTCTTGATCAGTGCGTAGCCCGGCACGCGCTCGAACACATAGCGCTCGCCCATGCTGCCGACCCAGCGGCCCGGGCGGGTGCGGATCAGCAGTCCGGCGATGAAACAGATGCCGATGAGGGTGGCTACCTCGATCACGTAGGGAAACTGGACGCCGGGCGGCAACTGGGTCGCGACCGGATCCAGCGCATGGCGGATGCCGCGCGCGACCTTGGTGAGCAGGAAAACCACGGCCGCGGCGGGAACGATGATGAGGATACCGCCCAGCAAGGTGGTCTTGATGAACTCAATGGCGCGCGTCACGGATGCCTCCCAATGACTGGATGAGGCATTAGGCGCGCGGCTGGCCCGGCCGATCAATGCGGCTTAGGGCCAATGAGGCGCGCCTTATTCGACGAAACCTTCCTTCGTGGCGGGCGAGGGACCGTGATGCTGGTATTCGCCGCGCGGGTCGAGCTCCGGCGCGCCATAGGCGTTCTGGATGTTGGGCACGGCGACATAGTCGCTCTGCTCCTTGGGCGTCTTGGCGCGGCGGCGGAACACGCGATAGAGCGCAAACAAGGAGACGAAGGCGTAGCCGACGCCGCCATAGAGGAACAGGCCGGATTCGCCGATCGCCTCCATCACCAGGCCGACCAGGGTGGGGCCGACGCTGGCGCCGACGCCCCAGACGAACAGCAGGCCGGCGGCGGCGCGCACGAAATCCTTGCGATCGACATAGTCGTTGGTCTGGCCGACGCCGAGCGCATAGAGCGGCGACTGGAACAGGGTCAGGGCAAAGAACATCACCAGGAGCCAGGTGAAATTCAGGCCCGGCGTCAAGGCGATCGCCAGCGCCATCAGGCTCGCCAGGGCATTGGCCGTGATGATCACCGGTCGGCGGCCGTAATGGTCCGCGACATAGCCCACCGGGAACTGCGTGATCAGCGCGCCGACGGTGCCGACCGCGATCAGGATCGACAGCTCCCGCGCGCCATATCCATTGGCCTCGGTATAGGCCGGCAGCAGGGAGTAAAGCGAACCTGTGAACAGGCCCGAGGCGAAGCAGCAGATGACGCCGGTCGGCGAGGCCTGGATCAGTTTCCGAATGCCGAGCGTATCGGCGTGGTCGGCGATGTCGGGGTTGCCGACCTTGGTCAGGGCCAGCGGGATCATCGCCGCCGCCAGCAGGATGGTGGAGATCTTGAACAGGAAGTCGCCCTCGACGTCGGCGATGTTGAGCGCCAGGGGCGACAGGCCGCCGGCGCCCCAGGTGACGATCATGTAGGCGGCGAAGAAGCGGCCGCGATTGGTCTCCGTCGCCTTGTCGTTGAGCCAGGATTCGATGACGATGAAGCCGCCCGCCAGCGCATAGCCGGAGAGGCCCTTGAACACGGTCCAGGCATAGACATTCGTGTTGATGGCGAACAGCAGGGTGGCGATGGCGGCGCTGACCGCGAAGACGCCGAAGGCGCGGATGTGGCCGACGCGGTTGATCAGCCTCTCGCAGGTCAAGGTGCCGAGCAGGAAGCCGACATTATAGGCGGAGAAGACGATGCCGATCAGGAAGGCCGATTCACCGCGATCGGCAAGCTGCACGCCGATCAGCGTGCCGCTGATGCCCAACGCCGCCTCGATGAGCGTGATGCCGAGCAGGACCGGCATCACCGGCTGTACCGCTTTCCACATGATTGTCTCCCCGGGGCCCCGGCCGGCTATTCGATCAACGCCGTTTGTCCCCGCTTCAACAGACCGCCGGCGATGATCAGGCGTTGGATCTCGCTGGCGCCTTCCCAGATGCGCTCGACGCGGAGCTCGCGATAGAAACGCTCCGCCACGTTCTCGCGCATATAGCCGCGGCCGCCGAAGATCTGCACCGCGCGGTCGGCGACGCGATTGGCCATCTCCGAACAATAGAGCTTTACCATGGAGCTCTGCGCGTGACTGACCTTTACATCCTCGCCGGCGTCGATGGCCGCCGCGGTCTGGTAGACCATGAGCCGCGCGGCCCACAATTCGGTCAGGCTGTCGGCCAGCATGAACTGAACGGCCTGCATGTCGGACAGCATCTCACCAAAGATCTTGCGCTGCTTGGCAAAGGCGGTGGCCTCATCGATCAGGCGCGCGGCGGCACCACAGCAGCGCGCGCCGATCATCAGCCGCTCGTAGCGGAACCAGTCATGGGTGAAGCCCATGCCGTCGCCTTCGGCACCGATGCGGTTCGCTTCGGGAACGCGCACATCCTTGAAGCGGTAGATCGGGTGATGCGCGGCGAAGGTGTGGGTGTAGGCGGGCGAGCGTACCATCTCGATCCCCGGCGTGCCGCTGTCGACGAAGAACAGGCAATGCGCGCCTTTGTTTGCGCCATCGGCGAGCTTCGCCTGGAAAATGATGACGTCGGCGAGGTTGCCGGATGTGACGTGCCATTTCTCGCCATTCAGCACATAGTGGCCGCCGTCGCGCCGCGCCGTCGCCTGGATGGCGTCGACGTCGGAGCCGGCCTCGGCCTCGGTGATGGCGTAGCATTCGTGCCGTGTGTCGGCGATCAGCGGCTTCACCCAGGTCTCGATCTGATAGGGCGAGCAGGCCTTCACCATCCACTTCTGCACATTCGAGAAGCGCCAGCCTAAGGCGTTGGTGACGCGCCCGGTCTGCTCCTGCGCCACGGCCTGCAGCAGCATGCGGGCGCCGCCGCCGCCCAGTTCCTTGGGCGCGTCCATGGAGGCGAGGCCGATCTTGCGCGCGGCGTCCTTCTGACGCTGCAGCACATCCGCCGGCACCTCGCCGTGATTCATCTCGGCATGCACTTCCCAGGGGATCAGCTCCTCGTCGACATATTTGCGGACGGCGGCCTGCAAGGCGCGCGCTTCGGGCGACAGGGGATAGGGCATGGCAATAACCTGGAAACGGAACGGATCAACGATGCGGCCCGCCGGTCGCGCCGGAGGCCGCAGGGGGCAATCAGGCGGTGGCGGCCTTGGAGGCGCCACCGGTGCTTTGTCGGCCGAACTCGTTGGGGAAGATGCCGCCGAGATAGGTGCGCAGCACCCGCTTGGCGCCGTCGCGGTCGACCGATCTTGGGTTGATCAGCATGTCGAGCCAGAGGCCGTCGATCATGGCGTCGAAGCCGCGGGCGACAAGATCGGGGTCCAGGCCCTGGTAGCCGCCCTCGGCGATCAGCCGGGCGAACAGGTCGCGCGTCTCCGCATGGAACCGGTCCGACAGCTCCTGGCAGATCTTGAGGAATTCGGGGCGCCAGCGTGTCTCGCCCCAGAAGGCGTACCAGACCGTCACCCGCTTCCGGTTGGCGATGGCGCGGTGGAAGTCGGATTCGATGGCGGCGTCGAGCTGCGCCGCGGCGCTCTGCCCGGCGTTGCGGATGTTCTCGTTGGTCTGCTTGATGTAATCGTCGACCAGATGACGCAAGGTCTCGATCAGCAGCGCGTCCTTGCTCTTGAAATAGAAATTGACGATGCCGACCGACAGGCCCGCGGTGCGGGCCACGTCCGCCAGCGTCAGGTCGGCAAAGCCCCGCGCGGCGATGCAGTCGATGGTGGCTTCCATCAACTGGACCCGGCGGGCTTCTTTCAGGGCGTCGCGCGACATGCGCCATTGCATACACGTTCAACGCTGGCAACGCAATTGAGGGCGGGCAATACTCGCGACCCACAAGGGTTTGCGGGGAGGCGTTCACCATGTTCCAGACCGATCTGCTGCGCGGCAAGCGCGTGCTGGTGACCGGCGGCGGCACTGGCCTCGGCCTTGCCATGGGTCGCCGGTTCCTGGACCTCGGCGCCTCCCTGGTCATCTGCGGCCGGCGGGAGCAGGTGCTGAAGGATGCGGCCGCGGAGCTTGGAACGGCGGCACCTAGTCGCATCTCCTGGCACGTCTGCGATATCCGCGACGCGGCGGCGGTCGACGCGATGCTGTCGGCAATCTGGCGGGACGGACCGCTGGACGCCCTGGTCAACAATGCCGCCGGCAACTTCATCGCCCGGACCGAGGAGCTGTCGCCGCGCGCGGTCGATGCCGTGCTCGGCATTGTGCTGCACGGCTCCGCTTACATGACCCTCGGCTGCGGCAGGCGCTGGCTGGCCGAAGAACGGGGACCGGGACGCGGGGCGAGTGTCCTTTCCATCGTCACCACCTATGCCTGGACCGGCTCGGCCTATGTCGTGCCTTCGGCCATGGCCAAGGCCGGCGTGCTGGCGATGACGCGGAGCCTGGCGGTGGAGTGGGGCGGACGGGGCGTGCGCTTGAACGCCATCGCGCCGGGGCCGTTCCCAACCAAGGGTGCCTGGGAGCGGCTGGTGCCGCGCCCCGACCTGGCGCAGCGCTTCGAGAGCAAGAACCCGCTGGGCCGGGCGGGCCGGCACGAGGAGTTGGCCAATCTCGCCAGCTTCCTGCTGTCCGACGGCGCCGGCTACATCAACGGCGAGGTCGTCACCATCGACGGCGGTGAATGGCTCCAGGGCGCCGGCCAGTTCAACTTCCTGAGCGAGCTGACCGACGAGGACTGGCAGGCGATGAAGCCGAAGAAATGATTCCCTCCACCGGAACGGGGGAGGGCTAGGGAGGGGGCAGCCGCGTCTCGCTGCCAGACAATCTTCGCTCGCTGCCCCCACCCCCAACCCTCCCCCGTTCCGGGGGAGGGGGAAGTTGAGCGGCGGCGGCAGCTACCCGAAACTGACCCCCGTCACCTTGTCCCAGCTCTCGATCGGCGCGGGAACCGGTTGGTTGCCGGCGCCGGCGACGGATTGGTCGAAATCGACGATGGCGCCGGTCATCAGGCCGGATTCATCGGAAGCCAGGAAGGCGATGGCCCGGGCCACTTCCTCCGGCTTCAGCAGGCGCCCGAACGGCTGTGCGGCTTCCGCCTTCTTCAGCCATTGCGGGTCGTTGCCGTGGTAGCGCTGCTGGATGGTGTTCTCGCCCGGCGTATCCATCCAGCCTAGGTTCAGCGCGTTGACCCGGATGCGCTTGCGCATCACCGAATAGGCGATGTTCTTGGTCAGGATGTTGAGCCCGGCCTTGGAGGCGGCATAGACCGTCAGCATCGGCACGCTGCCATAGGACGAGACGCTGGAGATATTGACGATCGAGCCCGCCACGTTCTGGCGCTGCATCAGCTTGATGGCGTCCTGCATCAGGAAAAACGGCGCCCGCATGTTGATGGCGGTCATGCGGTCGAACAGCTCCGGCGGGGTGTCCCAGACCGATCCGCGCTCGGTCAGGGCAGCGACATTGACCAGGACATGGAGGGTGCCGAACTCCTTGTCGGCGGCGGCGATGATCTTGCGGCAATCCTCCACCTTGGCGAGGTCGGCCGCGACGAAGACGGTCTTGCAGCCGGAAACGCCGATGTCCTTGGCGACGGCTTTGCCCCGGTCGCCGTCGCGTCCGGTGATGACGATGCCTGCGGCGCCGCGCTTGGCGAAGAGCCGGGCGGTCGCCTCGCCCAGTCCCTGGGTGCTGCCGGTGATGACGGCGTATTTGCCTGCAAAGCTGCTGAGGTCGCTCACGGAATGCTCCTGATTTGAAACGAGTCGCGGCGAATCCTAGAAGCCAGCCCGACTCGGCGGCAAGCGCCTTCGTGCGTCGATCCACTCAGTTCAGGTCCGGGCGGCAACACCCCAATGTGGCGTGGGCAGAAAAGTCCGGCGTCATTACGCCGGCGCAGAACTGCGTGCTTGTCCGCCCAGTGTGGTTCGGTATTCAATTCCCACAGACGAGCAGAATCAGCGGGCAAGCAGATCCGGTGGGCGCATGGGCCATGGTGTCGCGGACTTCAGCAAGAAACTGCAGATGGTCCTTGATGTTCTGAGCAAGAGCCGGTCGCAGCTCGCGCACGATCTCGGCGTCCACAAGTCGCTGGTTGCCCGGTGGGTGGCTGGCGAGGTCACGCCGACAGAGCACAATCTCTCGCGCCTGACCCTGCTGATCAGGCAGACGCGCCCGGAATTCTCGCTCTCGGACTGGCGCCACGACCTGGTGGCCTTCGCCGAGGTCGTCGGCGTCAGGCGGCGAGAGATGGAGCGGCTGGGCGCCGGTTCCGCGTCGCATGAGCCGCCGCAGGGTGGCCATCCGATCGGCTTGCCGTTGCAGGGGCCGCTCCTCGCCCGCCAGAGCATCGCGCGCGAGGGGGCGAATTACGAAGGCTTCTACCGCATGTTCCGGCAGGCTTTCGCCAATTCCGGTATCATCGTTATGGAATGCCTGGAGATCCGCCGGGTCGGAGAGGATCTCGGCTTCCGCTGTTTCGACGGCTGGTATCGCCATTCCGGTTTCATCCTGCCGATGCGCGGCCAGCTCTTTTTCATCGGCGAGGAATCGGCGCGCCTGGACGAGTGCTTCTTCCTGGTCGTCAACGGCATCGCGGAGCCGCGGGCGATGATCCTGGACGGCATCCTGCTCACCGTGGCCGGGGACCGCAGCCACACGCCATCCGCCACCGTCGTGCTGATGCAGTTCGCGCGCGACATCTCCCAGGATGCGACCACCGATGAAACAGTGTGGGCAGAGATGTGCAACGAGACACTCAGCGTGAATACCGACCATCGCGCCGCCGATCTGATTCCCGAATCGCTGCGTGCCGCCGTCAAGAACTCGGTCGGCATCTCGCGCAACGACGGCCAGTTCGATTGGGTCTTGCGGGTGCCCAGCGAGCGATCGGTATCGATTGGAAACAGTGGCTATTAGCGGATTTATCCCGCGGCCCACTTCATCTCGTTAACGAGAACTAACAGCGTGCGTCGGTTTGCGACGCCTTGCGACGCTTTGCAAGCCGATACGCCTCCCTTATGACCCGATTAACACGCATATTTGCGGCGTTATCTGCCGTCGGCAGGGGGCAGAATCGTCGTGCGTCATGCCAGCCGATTTTTTTTAGAAGGCTAATTTCCCCACTCGTCTGATTGGTGATTCGCATGTTGAAGATGAGACACTTTCCCTTCTTCGGCCATGGCATGGCGCACGGCGACACCACCATCTCGGTGACGTTTGCCGACATGATCAAGCACAGCGCGCAGGCATTGATCGGCCGTCGCGAGCAAGCGCACGCAACGTCTCCGGCGGAGGATCGCGCCTTGATCGAGGCCGGCCATGAACGGGCGGAAGATCCCTTGTCGTTTCCGCCGCCGTCACACCAGACCTCGCGCCTGCCAAGCGACAGTCCGCTGCGCGCGGATATCGGGCTGCTGCCCCTGGACAACTTCTAAATTGATCGCGAGCGCGGCGCGTTAGTCGCCGCGGATGCCGTCCAGCTCCAGGTCGCCGGCTTCGATCGCGGTGCGCAGGCTGTTGAGGCCGATCTCGACTTCCTCGAACATCTCCCGGCAGCGCCGCAGCTCGCGGATCTCCGGCTCGCCGATCGGGCCGTTGCTGGCGTTGCCGAGGTCGATCAACTGCGCCAGATAGCGGCCCTTCAATTTCGCCAGGATACGCGCGACGCGCTGGATCTCGGCCGGCGTGGTTCCGATGACGGCGTTCAACGTCTCCGCCTTCACATAGGAGCGGATATCGTGCTGCAGGTGGTGCAGATACTGGCCGATGCTGGGCGTGCGCCGCTCGATGGCACTCTGCTGGGGGACCGAGGCGCGCTCCGGCTGGGGGCGCGGGTTGGCATTCGCCGCCGCCTGGTTGATCAGGCGGATGGTCGGCTTCGAGGCCGTCGCGGCGGCCTTGGGGGCGTGGGCCGCCGAAGCATTGGCATGGGGGGCCTTGGCCGGGGCTTTGTCTTCCGAGCGGGCGAACATGGACAGCATGGCAAACCTCCTGCTGGGTGGATCCAGGAGGGACGGAAGCAAGCGCCGTGCCGTGCGCCTTGCCGCAGGAGGCCTTGATTTCAAAAGGAAATGGCGCCCCGTAAAGGGCGCCATTCTACGTCCGCACTCCCACCCGGCAGAAGCTGCCGGGCAGCCTGGACGAAGCTAGACGAAGACGAACTTGTTGGTCGGCCGCTCCATGGCGCTGGACAGGGCTTGGCTGGCCCGGCCGATCAGCGCCTCGGCGGTGCCGCCGCTGGTGGGGTACAGGGCGATGCCGATGGCGGCGGAGATGCTGAGATAGCGGTCCTCGAACGCGACCGGTGCGTTGATGTCGGAGAGAATCTTGGCGGCGACGATCTGCACATCCTCGACCCGCGGCATGGATTCGGCCAGCACCACGATCTGCGAGCGCTCGAAGCTGGCAACCGTGTCGCTGGCGCGCATCAGCGCCTTGATCCGCTGGGCAAAGTTTCGGTACAGCACCGGCAAGGCGCGGTCGGCGATCTCGTTGGGCAGAACGCCCCAATTGAAGTCGATCAGCAGCACCGAGAAGAAATCGCGGTTGCGGCGCGCCCGGCGCACCGCCAGCGACAGGATCTCCCAGAACAGGACCTGGCTCGGCAGGCCCGACACCGGATCGAACAGGGACAGCCGGCGCAGCTTGTGCTCCGCGTCACGGCGCGCCAGGGCATAGCGCAAGGCGCGACGCAAGCCGCTCGGCGTCAGATCGGCGGGGCTCAGCACATCGGCGGCGCCGGCTTCGCTCATGGCGCGCTCGGCGTCGGTCCAGGGCTCGTTGCCCAGCAGCAGCAAGGGCGCGGCATCCTCGGTGCTGGCGAGTTGCTTCAGATGGCTCGGCGAGCTCCAGCCATTGACGTTGCAATCCAGCAGCACGCAGGCAGTGTCCTGCGCGTCGGCGGCCAGTTGGGCTCCGGCCATGTCGGGCATGGCGGTGAAGCGGATCGCATTGCCGCCTTCGTCGTGACAGGCCTTCTGCACCGCATCGATGACAGCGGGCGACACGGAAACCAGCACGACCGACAATTGGTTTGATGTCATGGGAGCTTATCTAGCCATAGCGCGGGATGATGCCGGATGTTGTCATCGCAGGGTTAAGAAGGCTTTAATTTGACGCACATTCCTATTTGTCATCGGTCCTTAACAAAACGATGCCGTCTTACCTGAAATCCGAAATCATCGAGGCCGTGCCGCAACTTGCCGGGCGCCCGCCGGGCGCCTGGCGATTCGAGCGGCTTGGCGGCATCACCAACCGAACCTATCTCGTTGCCGGGAAGGAGGTTTCCTATGTCCTCCGGGTCGCGGGGCCGACCACGCATTATCTCGATCGCGAGGTGGAGGCGCACAATGCGCGCATCGCCGGGACGCTCGGCATCTCACCCGCCGTGCTGCATGCCGATGCGCGGCTGCTGCTGACGGAATTCCTGCCCGGGTCGCGGCAGCTCCGGTTGGATGATCTGCATGTGCCGCGGCGCCTGGATCAGGTGGCCGACCTGTTGCGCCGTTTGCAGGCCAGCCCACAGCCCTTTCGCGGCGCGCGCCATCCCTATGGCGAGATCGACAAATATCTGGCGATGCATCCCGATCCGCGCGCCACGGCGCTGCGCCGGCGGGCGGACCCGATCGCGCATGCGCTGGCGGCCAGACCCGTGCCATCCGTGCCGGCGCATGTCGACGCGACGGTGGCGAATTTCCTGATCTGCGAGGATGACAGCCTGCGGCTGGTGGATTGGGAATTCTCCGCCATGGCCGATCCGTGCTGGGACGTTGCATCCATCCTGGACCAGTTGCCGTTCGATGTGAATTTGGCGCGACGCTTCACGGCCCGGGCGATCGGCCGTGACGATTCGGCGCTGCTGGCGCGGGTGATCCTGTTCCGCGCCTCGATGTTCCTGGTTGCCGGGTCCTGGTGCGCGATGGAAGCGGCGTTCCGCGGCGATGCGGAACTGGACCGCATGGCCCAATCCTATCTCGACCGCTGCGCCGAGGCTTTGGTGCGCCCGGAAATGCCGCACTGGATCGCGGGTCTTTCATCCGCTTGACATTCACTCGTCACTTTCCCATCGTGTGCCCGCTCAACGGGGTGCCCGCACAGGGCTGAGAGATGCCATCGCATCAACCCGAAGAACCTGATCCGGATAATGCCGGCGGAGGGATCTGAGTTAAGCGAGATTTGAGCATCGCTCTCGATTTCCTCCGCCGCTCGTGGAGGACATCATGTTGTTTCGTCGATGCGCTCTGCTGGCGGCGGTGATTGCAACCTTTGCAGCAGCACCTGCCTCAGCGGACAAGCCTACGCTCACCATCTACACGTACAGCTCCTTCGTGGCGGAGTGGGGCCCCGGCCCCGCGATCCAGCCGCTGTTCGAGGCGCAATGCCAATGCACCATCGAATGGGTGTCGCTGGAGGACGGCGCGGCCCTGCTGTCGCGCCTGAAGCTCGAGGGCGACAAGACCCCGGCCGACATCGTGCTCGGCATCGACAGCAATCTGACGGCCGAGACCTCGGCGACGGGATTGATCGCGCCGCACGAGGTTGATCTGTCGAACCTGAAATTGCCGATCGCATGGAAGGACGCCGACTTCGTTCCGTACGATTACGGCTACTTCGCCATCGTCTATGACAGCCAGGCATTGCCCAATCCGCCGCAGAGCCTGGCGGAACTGACGGCGCCGGGTGACGGACCAAAGGTGATCCTGATGGACCCGCGTACCTCGACGCCCGGCCTCGGCCTGATGCTGTGGGTGAAGGATGTGCTGGGCGACAAGGCGGCCGACGCCTGGAAGAACCTGGCGCAGAAGACGCTGACCGTGACCAAGGGCTGGAGCGAGGCCTATGGCCTGTTCTTGAAAGGCGAGGCGCCGATGGTGCTGAGCTACACCACGTCGCCCGCCTATCACATCATGATGGAGAACACCGACCGTTATAAAGCAGTGGACTTCACCGAGGGCAATTACCTGCAGATCGAAGTCGCGGGCCGCCTGAAGACGTCGGACCAGCCGGAGTTGGCGAAGCAGTTCCTCGCTTTCCTGACCAGCAAGGCAGCGCAGGAGAAGCTGCCGACCACCAACTGGATGTATCCGGTGATCGACATCGGCGATGCGCTGCCGAAAGCCTTCCGCGACACCAAGGTGCCGGAGAAGGCGCTGCTGATGCCGAGTGAGGAGGTGGCCGCGAACCGCACCGCCTGGATCGAGGAGTGGTTGAACAGCGCCGGCCAATAACGTGCGTTCCGCCAGCATCCTCGTTGCTTGCTTCCTGGTCGCGAGTGTCGGCGCCGCCTTGGCGATGCTGTTCGCGCAAGCGGGCAGCGCCGATATCGCGGCCTTGCTGCAGAGCGTCTATCTGCGACGGGTGCTGCAATTCACCCTGCTGCAGGCGGGCCTCTCGACGCTGATCTCGGTCGGGATCGGCGTCGCGGTGGCGCGCGCCTTTGCCCGCGAAGGCGACTTTCCGCTGCGGCGCGCGCTGCTGGGGCTGATGTCGCTGCCGATCGTGCTGCCGTCGCTGGTCGCGGTGTTCGGCATCGTCTCGATCTATGGCCGCAACGGATGGCTGGCGGTGCTGCTCAGCGGCATCGGCGTCGACGGGCGGCCGGACATCTATGGCCTGGGCGGCGTGGTGCTGGCACATGTGTTCTACAATCTGCCGCTGGCGGTGCGTCTGCTGCTGCCGGGCTGGGGCTCGATCCCGATCGAGACCTGGCGCCTGGCGGACCAGCTTGGCATGCGCGGCTGGGCGCGGTTCCGCCTGATCGAGGCGCCGATGCTGCGGCGCTATCTGCCGCAGGCGGCGGCCGCCATCTTCATGCTCTGCGTCGGCAGTTTCGCCATCGTGCTGGCGCTGGGCGGTGGGCCAAGCGCGGCGACCTTCGAGGTGGCGGTGTTCGAGGCGATCCGTTTCGAGTTCGATCCGCCGCGCGCCGCCTTGCTGGCCTTGTGCGGCCTGGCGCTCAATCTCGCCTGTCTCGCCCTGGCGCAGCGTGCGGCGGGGGAGGCGGCGCTCGGCATCGGCTGGCGCAGCGGGCTCAACGCCTGGGCGCGACGCTGGAGCCTGGGCCGCGCGATCAACTGGCTGTGCATGGTAGCGGCAGCGATCTTCGTGCTCGGTCCAGTCCTGGCGACCGTGACGGACGGCGCGGTCGGGTTGCTGCGCGCCAACCTCAACTGGCTGTCGCTGCTGAAGGCGACGCTGACCAGCCTTGGCCTCGCTCTGCCGGCGGCGGCCTTGTCGCTGTCCATCGCGTTGCCACTGGTGTTGGCGGAGGCCTCCGCGCGCGCGCGCCAGCCGCGCCGGGCGGCTTGGCTGCGTGTCGCTTCGGCCCTGCCCATCGCGGTGTCGCCGATGGCGCTGGGCCTCGGCTGGTTCCTGATCCTGCGCGCCGCCATCGACGGCATGCCGCGCGCGATCCTCGGCATCATCCTGCTCAACGCGCTGATGACCGTGCCTTTTGTCGCCGCGATCCTGCGGCCGGCAGTGGAGCACGCCTGGCATCGTCACGAGCGCCTGTGCCGCGCGCTGGGAATCTCGGGATGGTCGCGCTGGCGGCTGATCGATTGGCCGGTGCTGCGGCCGGGCATCGGCGTGGCGCTGGCCATGGCCGCGGCCATGGCGTTGGGCGACCTGGTCGGCATCGGCCTGTTCGGCGATGCGCGGCTACGCAACCTGGTGCTGCTGCTCTATGACCAGATCGGCGCCTATCGCATGGAGGGCGCCGCGGCGACGGCGTTGCTGTTGCTGCTGCTGGTCTTCGTCACCTATCAAACGATTGAACGCATGGTGGGCGGTCGTGCCGCGTCTTGAAGTCAAGCAACTCTCGTTCCGCTACGAAGACATGCAGATGCGGTTCGACCTGGCGGTCGGAACGGCTGAGTTCCTGGCCATCATCGGGCCGTCGGGCGCCGGCAAGAGCACGCTGCTGTCGCTGATCGGCGGTTTCGAGCGGCAGGAGAGCGGGCAGGTGCTGGTCGACGGCTTCGACATCAGCCCGATGCCGCCGGCGGAGCGGCCCTGCACGACCCTGTTCCAGGATCACAATCTGTTCGCCCACCTGGACGTGGCGAAGAATGTCGGGCTCGGGCTCAATCCCAATCTGCGCCTGAACCAGGCGCAACAGCTCGACGTGGCGCAGGCGCTGGCCGATGTCGGGTTAACCGGCTTCGAGCATCGTCTGCCGGGGCAGCTCTCGGGCGGCGAGCGCCAGCGTGTCGCCATCGCGCGCTGCCTAGTGCGCCACCGGCCGATCCTGCTGCTGGACGAGCCGTTCGCGGCGTTGGGCCCAGGCCTGCGGCGCGAGATGCTGGACCTGGTGCGCGCCCTGCAACAGCGCCACAGCATGATGGTGATGATGGTAACGCACGATCCGGAGGATGCGCGTTATGCCGCCGGCCGCACGGCGTTCGTCGCCGGCGGGCACGTGGTGATGGTGGACGCGACGGAGCGGGTGCTGGAGTCGGATCGACCTGAAATCCGTGAGTATCTAGGTACGCATTAAACCAGCAGCGACTTCCGCGAGACCACGAACTCCTCCACTGCGGTGGTGAAGGCATCCACATCGTCCTCCGTGATCGGCAGCATGAGGGCGATGAAGCCGCGGCGGCCGTAGAACTTGCCGGCGGCGATCAGATCCAGGTGCATCAGGTTCTGCAGCTTGGCGCGGCGGTCAGATTCCGCAGGGTCGAGGTCGCCGGGTTGCCGAATGTCGTTGCGGGTGAAATGCAACCCCACGAAAGAGCCAACGCCGGTCGCCTTCAGCCCGACATCGTGCTTCGCC
>DASZQC010000085.1:0-2532 GCA_035549815.1 Dongiaceae bacterium | reverse complement strand
CTCGGTCACGTAGACGATGCCGTCCTTCACCGCCTCCGCCGGCACGTAATAGCGCACCGGGCGGCCGTTCAGCTCGATATCGCCGCCGCGCAGAAAATCGCGCTTGTAAATGCCGGACACGACTTTGAAGGTCTCGGTGCGCCCCGATCCGATCAGGCCGAACACGCCAGTGATCTGGCCTTCATAAACCGAGAAGGAATTGTTGCGTACCGCAGCGCCCATGGAGATGTCCTGCACCGACAGCACGCGCTGCCCCGGCTTGCGCGCCGCGTCGGCGCCGCGCCGGTTGCGATAGAGCTCGGCGGACAAAGTGCGGCCGACCATGGCGCGCACGATCTTCTCGCGGTCGAAATTCTTCGTCTCGTCGGTGATCACCAGTTCGCCATCGCGCAGGATGGTGATGCGGTCGGCCTGGGCCAGCGCCTCTTCCAGCGCGTGGCTGATGAAGACGATGGAAACACCGCGCGCCTTCAAGCGACGCATCAGGGCGAAGAAATGCCGCTTCTCTTCCGGGGTCAGGGTCGCCGTCGGCTCGTCGAAGATGATGACCTCGGCGTTGTGATGCACGGCGCGCGCGATCTCCACCATCTGCCGCTTGGCGGCGCCCAGGCTGGCGACCGTCGCGGTGGGATCGACCGGGAAGTTCAGGGATTGCAGGAACTGCTGGGCGGCAATGTAGATGCCGCGCAGGCGGTTCAGGAACTTCTCCGAGCCGAGATAGATGTTCTGCGCCACGGTCATGGAGGGGACCAGGCTGGTCTCCTGGAACACCATGGCGATGCCGCTATCCAGCGCCTGGAACGGCGTGAGGAAAGCGACCTCCTGCCCGCGATAGAACATGGTGCCGCTGGTGGTGGTGATGGCGCCGGCCATGATCTTGGTCAGGGTCGACTTGCCCGCGCCGTTCTCGCCCAAGAGGGCATGGATCTCGCCCTTGCGCAGGGTGAAATCGACCTCCTTCACCGCGGGCACGCCGCGATAGGCCTTGGTGATCTTGCGCATCTCGATGATCGGTTCCATGGCCTCAGACCCCACTTGCGCCGATATTGAGGATGGCGTCGCCGCCCTTGGATGCCGCCAGCACCCGGCCGCCGAACTCCGCCACCGCGGTCACGCCATGCCGTCGGCCGTTGGCGCGGCTGTGATAGCTCGCTTGCGGTTGCAGCTTCGCATCGAGCTTGACCACCAGCCCGTAGGAGCGCGACGGCGACCAGGGCTTGTGAATGCCCATGGTCTTCACGCCGCCCGCCTGCAGCGGCTCCAGGAAGCTCGATTGCGGCGACAAGGCCGGCGCGATCCAATATTCCCGCGGCACCTCGCGCATCATGTCGGCGCGATAGGCGTTCTCCAGCAGAGTGAACTCGATCAGCCGGTTGCGCGGCGCGAACAAAGCCAGCCACGCACCGCCATCCGCCGCACGGGTCAGCCGCGCCGGATAGCCGGACAGCTTGGCGAGAACCTCGACCGGCGCGCCACCGTTGGCCGGCAGGCGCAGCAGACGGTGCCGCCAGGCTTCCGACACCACGACGCTGCCGTCGGCCTCGACCAGCACGCCGTACGGGAAGGCCAGGTTCTGCACCAGCGAGGCGGCCTTCCCGTTCGCCAGGTCGATGCGCCAGACCGAGCCGGCCTCGTTCTTTTCCATGATGTCGACAGCCCAGTCGCTGGGCTTGTGCCGCGACGAACCCTGGCAGACGACAAGGCTGCCCTTGCCGTCGAACGCGAAGGCCGTCGGGCATTTCAGCCCGCCCGGCGCCGCGAGATCGCGCACATCGCCGCTCTCGGACATCAAGCGCAATGTGCCGTCATCCAGGCCGATCGCCAGCGGCTGGCCGGGCGCCGCGGCCAGGGCACTGACGGCGCTGTCGAACTTGGCGACCTCATAAGGCGCGCCGTCGCCGGCCTCGATCGCCAGCACGCGGTTGCCGCTGGAGAAAAACAAGTATTGGCCGTTACCGCAGAGATTGTCCGGCGCTTGGGCTTCGGCCAGCAGGTCGGCTTCGTCCAGCGCGTTGTTCGGCTTCAGCGCGCCATCCATCGGCGGAATGGTCACCGCCTTGCCGCGGAAGAGGTCGAGGATGGGATCGAAGATCATGATTTGGCCCCCCAGTAGGAGCCGATGCCGGTCCAGTTCGGGTCGGCGTTGGGGATGCGGTAACGGCCGACACGGTTGTTGAGGATGCCGCCGATATAGAGATAGCCCTTGTGCTCGCGCATCGAGGTGACCATCGGGTGCGAGATGCCGGTCAGATCGCCCATCGCCTGGATGATGTTGCCGCTCTCGTCGAACTTCACAACACCGCCGGTATTGATGTTGGGGAACAGCCACTCATCGCCCGGCAGGCGGCGCGTCATGCGCTTGCGGAAGCCCGGATGGCGCAGCGCCAGATCGAAGCTCGGCGTGCGCATGCCGAGCCAAGCCATCCAATAGGTGCCGTCGGAGGCGCGGTTGATGTTGTCGGGATAGCCCGGCATGTCCTTGATCACGCATTCGACCTGGCCTTTCTTCGGCCCGTCGAACCAGTAGCGATG
>DASZQC010000084.1:0-6307 GCA_035549815.1 Dongiaceae bacterium | reverse complement strand
ACGATCCGCGCCGGCATCGAGCGCAACATGCGCGAGCCCGGCCCTTATGCCGCCGAGAACCTGAAGCCCGGCGAGACCGGCCGCTTCTTCGACGATTATTGCAACTGGGAGCGCATCCCGGAGTTCGTCGAGATCGTGCGCCAATCGCCGGCGGCCCAGGCCGCCGCGGAGCTGATGCGATCGCAGACCGCGCAGATGTTCCACGACCATATCCTGGTCAAGGAGCCGGGCACGTCGAAAGCGACGCCCTGGCACCAGGATGCGCCTTACTACTTCGTCGACGGCGCGCAGACGCTCAGCTTCTGGGTGCCGGTTGACCCCGTGGCCGACGCCACCCTGCGCCTGATCGCCGGGTCGCACCTTTGGCCGAAGATGGTGCTGCCGGTGCGCTGGCTGTCGGACCAGAATTTCTATGCCGGCGAGAACGACTATTTGCCGGTGCCGAACCCGGATGCCGAGCCCGGCAAATACAACGTGCTGGAATGGAAGATGCAGCCGGGCGACGCCGTGGCCTTCCATTACAAGACCGTGCATGGCGCGCGCGGCAACCTGTCGGACCAGCGCCGGCGCGCCTTTTCCATCCGCTGGGTCGGGGACGACGCGCGCTATGTGAGCCGGCCCGGCCGCACCTCGCCGCCCTATCCGGGGCACGAGATGCAGGACGGCCAGCGCCTGCGTCAGGATTGGTTTCCGATCGTCTACAGCGCATAAACCGATAGGCCCGCCGAGATTCGGTCTTGGCATCTCCGCCCGTCTTTTTGGCTCTCTTCTGGAATTGCGCGGCCGCGGCGACTTGACGCTGATCGTTGCGAACCACAATCTGGCCGTCACCGCGCGGCCTTCCGGCCGGGCCTATGCCGCTCTTGCCGAAGGACGTGCAATGACCAGCGTTTTCGCCGCCGGCCTGTTCGCCGGCCGGCATGTCCTGATCACCGGCGGCGCCACCGGCATCGGCTTCGCCATCGCCGACGAGCTGGGCCGTCTCGGCGCCCGCATCACCATCGCCTCTCGCAACGCCGATCGCCTCGCCGCCGCCTGCGACAGGCTGCGCGCCGCCGATATCGAAGCCAGTTGGCGCAAGCTCAACGTGCGCGAGCCCGCAGAGGTCGACTCCCTGTTCCGCGACCTCAGCGAACGCGGCCTACCCGACGCCCTCATCAACAATGCCGGCGGGCAATTCTCCGCGCCGGCCCTGGAAACCTCCCCCAACGGCTTCCGCGCCGTGGTCGACCTCAACCTCCAGGGCACCTTCCAGATGTGCCGCGCCTATACCCAGGCACTGATCGCCGAGGCCAAGCCCGGCCGCATCGTCAACATCGTCTTCGCCCATACCGGCGCCATGCCGGATTTCGCCCCCGCCGCCGCGGCCCGCGCGGCGATGGTCAATCTGACCCGGACCCTGGCGCTGGAATGGGGCAAGCACGGGATCCTGGTGAACGCGATCGGCCCCGGCACCATCGAGACCGAAGCGCTGGCGCAATATGCCAACAAGGAAGACTGGGCGCGCGACCTGAAACTCCAGCCGGTGCAGCGCTTCGGACATCCACGCGACGTGGCGCTGGCCGCCGCCTATCTGCTGTCGCCCGCCGGCGATTTCGTCACCGGCACGCTGCTGCGCGTCGACGGCGGCGAGTCGCTGCTGGTGCGCGGCAGCAGCGATTGAGGTGAGATGCGACCATCCTTTCATCGTCATGGCCGGACTATAGAGCGATTAAGTTCTAGATCCGCTCCACCAGGGCCTGGAACCGCTCGAACGTCGCGTCGTCGATATCCACCATGTGCCGCGGCTGCGGATAGACCTCCGTCGCCACGTCCGCGACGAATTCCTGGAAGGCCTGCACGCGCATCTGCTGCACCTGGGCCAGCGCCGCTGGAATGTCGGCATAACGCTGCGAATGGCGCGGATAGTGGCCGCGATTCGTGCCCAATATGTCGGAGCTGAAGAGGTATTGCGTGTCGCAGGCGCTGCCGCAGCCCATGCCCTCGGTCAGCATCTTCGTGTTGCGGGTCAGATAGGCCGCCACCTTCACCGGCACCACTTCGACTTCCACCGCCCAGGCGCCGGCATTCTCCAGCGCCTTCATCTTGCGGAAGAGTCCGGCCGCCTCTTCCGGGCTCTTGCCCACGGCGCGGAAATTGGTCCAGGTCGCCCAGCGCGGCACCAGCCCGACATGGCCGGTGACCGGGATGCCTTCCTTCGCCATCGCCTCCAGGATGCGCAGGCTGCCGGCGAAATAGATCGCGTCGACACCCAGCTCCATCGCCTCGAAGCCGCGCCTTATGCCCTCGTCCGGGCTGCAGATCCAGTTGCGCGGGCCGCTCGCCTGGATGAAGAGGTTGGGAGCCGCCTGCCGGATCGCCGGCAGCTCTGCATCCACCTCGCAGGTGAGGATGTCGATGCCAGCCTCCTGCGCCGCCGCCGCTTCCGGCGCATCGTCGACATGCATCTCCAGGAACTTGCGCTTGCCCTTCTGCTGCAGCAGGTCATAGACGGAGGGTTTCTTCATCGCGCGTTCCATCAATCGATCCGGATGCGGACCTTGCCGCCCTCGATTTTGACCGGATAGGTCTTCAAATTGACGCAGGCTGGCGCGCTCTTCGCCTCGCCGGTGCGGTAATTGAAGCGGCCATTGTGCTTTGGGCATTCGATGATGTCGTTCAGCACCAGCCCGTCGGCCAGATGCACCTGCTCGTGCGTGCAGAGGCCATCGGTGGCGAAATAGTTGTCGTCCGGCGAGCGATAGATCGCAAAGGTGCGCGCGCCATGATCGAAGCGGATCACGTCCTCCGCATCGATGGCGTCGGTGTCGCAAACTTCGATCCACTCCGCCATCACGCCGCCTTGCTCCGGGAATCGTCGAGATAGGGCCGCGCCGTCGGCGGCAAGGGCCGCCGCAGGTAATAGTCCGGCTCGCGGCGCTGGCGCAGGAGGACCGGGATCATCTCGGCATAGCCGTGCCACATGGATGGGTTGGCCGCCGGGAGATCGTCCTTGATCAGCGCATATAGCCGGGGCAGCGCGTGATAGGGCACCATCGGAAACATGTGATGCTCGATGTGATAGTTCATGTTCCAGTAGATGAAGCGGCTGACGGGGTTGATCAGGACCGTGCGGCTATTGAGCCGGTGGTCGGTGACATTGTCGGCCAGGCCCCCATGCTGCAGCAGCCCGGTCAGAATGCCGTGCCAGGCGCCATAGAGCCGCGGCAGCCCGATCATCACCACCGGCAGCCAGGAGCGGAAATAGACCGCCAGCGCAACGGTGACGACATATACGGCGATGTGACAGCGCGCCACTCGCACCGCGCGTTTGTGCTCGCTCACCGGGATGAAGTCCCTCTCCTCCGCGCTCAAATGGCCGCAGGCGTTGCGCAGCAGCGCCGCCATCGAGGTCACGGCGTCCGGCAGGCCGACGAACACCAGGGCGACGCGCCACAGGTTCGGCGGCCGCTGCACCGAGATCTCGATATCGCGGCCCACGATGATGGTGTCGGTATGGTGCCGCGCATGGCTCCAGCGCCAGGTCACGGAATTGCGCAGGATCATGAAGCTGGCGAACTCATAGATCACGTCGTTCATCCAGCGGGTGCGGAAGGCCGTGCCGTGGCCGCATTCATGCCAGCGCGAATCGCTGGAGGAGCCGTAGAGCACGCCATAGACGACGAGGAACGGCAGGCACCACCAACTGCCCCAGAAATGGACGGAGCCACCGGCGGAAATCGCGATCGCCGCCAGCCAGATGAGGGTGTCGCGGATCGCCGGCGCGTCGGAGCGCTGCATCAGCTCCTTCATCACCTTGCGCGGGATCTCCGTGCGGTACCAATCCGCCCCGGCCAGTCCGCTTTCCACCGCCGCCCGCGCGTCGGGACCGACCAGGGAGTAGTTGCGGCGTCTGGGTGCGGCCGCCGTCTGAAGGTTCATGGGCGCGACGCTACCGGTAATGAACGTGGTTCCAGCGATGCCCAAGGAGGGCGAGGATGATGATCAGCCCGTTGAAGAACTGGACGTAGAATCCGTCGAGCCCGGCCGAGACGATGCCGACCTGGATGAAGGCGACGATCACCGCCCCCGTCGCCCCGCCCAGGATGGTGCCGACGCCGCCCCAGGTCGGCGTGCCGCCGACAAAGACCGCGGCCAGGGTCGGCAGCAGATAGGCCTCGCCCGCCGTTGGCCACCAGGTGAAATTGATCATGGTGGAAAAGATGCCGGCCAGAGCCGCGCCGAAGCCCATGAAGACGAAGGTGCAGACGCGGATGCGGCGCGTGTTGATGCCCATCTGCGCGGCGCTGTCGGGATTGTCGCCGACGGCCTTCACCCGCGCGCCGAAGCGGTGGCGGTTATAGAGGATGATCGCGCCGATGACGAACAGGACGGCCCACAGCATCTGCGCCGGGAATCCGCCGATCGTGCCGGCGATGATCTGGTAGGCCGCCGTCTCGCGCAGCCCGGTCAGCGGGATCGACTTGCCGTCGGTGGCGATCAGGATCGCGCCGCGCAGCAGGTAGCTGAGGCCCAAGGTCGCCACCAGCGACGACAGGCCGGCATAGACCACGACCAGGCCGATGGCGGTGCCCAGCGCCATGCCGACGAAGACGCCGGCGGAGAAGCTGAGGAACGGGTCATAGCCGCCCTGGATGCCCAGAGCGAAGACCCAGCAGGCGAAGCCCATCACCGCCGGAAAGGACAGATCGATCTCGCCGACCGTGACCACGAAGACCAGCGGCACCACCAGGAACAAGGCGACCGGCAAGGTGATCAGCACCGAATTGTAGATGCGCCAGTCGGAGAACACCGCCGGGTTGCCGAAGAAGAACACGATCATCATCACCACGAAGACGGCGAGCGTGCCGATGGCGGCGCGGTTGTTGCCGACCATCCGGCGCATCGGGCTGCGGTCTGGATAACGGGCCGGGACCGGTGCTGCGATCTCGGCCATCAGGCGGCTCCCCGGCTGTTGAACGCTGTCCAAGGATTGGGGCCGGCCGGATGGGCGATATATTCCATGAAGGCGATCAGCCGCTCGGCGCTGGCGACCTCCGCCTTGCCCGCTTCCAGTGCCACCCGCCCGCGATCCAGCACGATGAAGCGCTCGGCGATGTCGAACACGTGATGGATGTTGTGGCCGATGAACAGGATCGAGCGGCCGCTTTCCCGCACATTGCGCACGAAGCGGAACACCTTTTCCGTCTCGGTCAGCGACAGGGCCGTGGTCGGCTCGTCCAGGATGATCAGGTCGGCCTTGTTGTAGATGGCCCGCGCGATGGCGATGCCCTGGCGCTCGCCGCCCGACAATTGGCCGACGATGGAGTCCGGCGTGAACACTTTCGACGTAAACCCGATCTCGCGCATCAGCCGCTCGGCCTCGACGCGCTCCTTGCGCACGTCGAGCAGCCCGAACACATTGGCGATCTCGCGCCCCAGGAAGATGTTGCGCACGATGCTTTGTTGCACCGCCAGCGCGCGGTCCTGGAACACGGTCTCGATCCCGCCATCGCGGGATTTCTGCGGGCTCCAGCCGCTGACCGGCTTGCCGCGCACCAGGATCTCGCCGCTGCTGGGCGCGACCGCCCCGGCCAGGATCTTGATCAGGGTCGACTTGCCGGCCCCGTTATCGCCCAGCAGCCCGACCACCTCGCCGCGATCGATATGCAGGTTGACGCCGCCCACGGCAAAAACATTGCCGTAGGATTTCTTGATGTCGCGCAGTTCGATCAGCCGCTCGCCCATGTGCGTCAGCGCAAGAACTTGGTGGCGAGATCGGCCACCGTGGCGGAATTCTCCGGCGTGATAAAGCCGGCGCCGGTGTCGACATTGAGCGGGCTGACGCCGAGGATCTTCTGCTGGCACAGGCTGAGGATCGGCAGATAGCCCTGCAGGAACGGCTGCTGGTCGGAGGTGAGCTGCACCCATCCCTTGGCGAATTGCTCGACGATCTGCGGGCTGGTGTCGAAGCCGATATTGATGATCTCGCCCGGCTTCTTGCCGACCGATTCCATATAGACCGAGGCATTGCCGAGCGTGGCACCGCCGGGATAGGCGATCAGCTTCACATCCGGATTGGCGATGAGGCCGGCGGTGATCAGCGGAATGGCGAGATTCGGGTCACCGGCCATCTCCGTGGTGCTGGCCAGCTTGATCACCTCCACGCCGGCTTCTTCCAGCGCGTTGGCGGTGGCGAGCTCGCGGATCACGCGCTCTTCCTGGGTCCAGTTGGCGACCACGATCGCCTTGTCACCCTTGCCCAGCTTGAACAGGCGCACCGCTTCGGCGCCCAGCGCATGACCCTGCGGCTCCAGGTTGGCGCCGA
>DASZQC010000083.1:0-12592 GCA_035549815.1 Dongiaceae bacterium | reverse complement strand
CCGGCATCGACGACCTGGTGGATTCCATGGCCATCGCCAATTCCGACGACGTGCAGGGGCTGGGCTTCAAGGGCGCCGGCGTGAAGGTCGCCATCTGGGAGAACGCGCCCGACGTCACCACCAACCTGTCGATCACCGCGCGCTACAAGAGTTCCGGCCTCACCTTGTCGGACCATGCGCGGCACACCCACGGCATCGTCAAGAACATCGAGCGGCGCCGGCCGCACGGCCATGCGCCCTCCTGCGCGCTGCATTCGGCCAACACCAAGGACCTCGCCGCGCTGCGCTGGGCCGCGAAGGACAAAGGCTGCACGGTGATCAGCCAGAGCTTCCACCGCAGCAGCGAGCCGGAATCCGGCTCGATGTCGTT
The DNA here is from genome assembly GCA_035549815.1 of Dongiaceae bacterium. Classification (GTDB taxonomy): domain Bacteria; phylum Pseudomonadota; class Alphaproteobacteria; order Dongiales; family Dongiaceae; genus Dongia_A. Next base: position 12,222 of record DASZQC010000083.1, on the reverse strand, counting down.
CGACGACATCTACAAGGACTGGCTGGTCCTGCAATGGCCCTATCCGACCATCTGCCAGGCGGCCGGCAATTACTGGCTGGGCGATTATGACGAGATCGACCCGCCGGAAAGCGAGTTCGTCAACCACAAGGGCTATAACAGCCTCGCCGTCGGCAACCACAATGACGCGGCGAGCGCGATGTCCGGAGACTCGGTCTTCCGCAACCCGAATTCGTCGCACGGCGACCGCGAATTGCCGGAGATCGCCGCCAACGGCACCAATGTCACCACCGTCGGCCTGACCATGAGCGGCACCAGCATGGCTTCGCCCGCGGCGGCGGGCTGCGCCGCGCTGATCCAGAGCGTCGACGGCACGCTGAAATCCTGGCCGGAGGGCTGCCGCGCCATCCTGCTGGCCGGCGCCAAGCGCAACATCGCCGGCCAGACCTGGTGGCAGGACGTGGTCGCCAATGTCGACGCCTCCGACGGCTCCGGCGCCATCGACGCTTACGAGGCCGTCAACATCGCCAGGCAGCGCCGCTGGCGCAACGCCGCGGCGACCGGGCGCGGCTGGGACATCGGCACGCTGCGCTCCAGCGACATCGGCGCCAACCGGCGCACCACCTTCTCCTATCAGGTGAAGCTCGGCAGCACTTTCATCGCGCCGCGCCACGTGAAGGTGGCGCTGGCCTGGGACAGCAAGATCACCATGTTCCCCTTCGGCATCAATCTGCCGATCGCCTCGACCCTGACCGTCGATCTCGATTTGCAGATATTCGACAGCCGCGGCAACCAGGTCGGCTATAGCGGCTCGTGGGACAACAGCTACGAGATCGCCGAGTTCGACGGGCGGCCGGGCGAAACCTACACGATCAAGATCCGCCGCTGGTCCGGCACCGACGATGTCTGGTACGGCATCGCCTGGACCGTCACCGGCGGCCTGCGCTGGGCCGACGTCACCAACGGCACGGTGCTGCAGGAGATGATCACGCGGGGCTAGTCAGCGGCACGATCTCCGGCAACTGCCCCGCAGCCGGAAGGCTGCGGGGCTTTTTCTATATGTCGACGCGGCCACCGGCACGCGAACCCGCGCTTTAAGTGGGCGATGCCAGGCGCGCGCGAGGCTACAGCCCGCCGCCGCCTCCGCCGGACGAACCGCCCCCAGAGCTGCCACCGGAGGAGCCGCTGCCGGAGGAGCCGCCAAGATTGCTGCTGCCAGAACCGCCGCCGGTGCTGCCGCTGCCGAGGGAGCTGCCGCTCGGCGGCAGAATGACGTTGTTGCTGTTGGTCGTGCCCGTCGTGCCGGTCGTGCTGTTACCCACGCTGCTGTCGCCGCTGCTTCCCGGCGTGGTGTTGTTCAGAGTACCCGACGTGCCGGAGCCATTGTCCACGCTGCTCCCGCCCGACGCTCCCGGAGTTGTGTTGTTGAGCGTTCCCGCGGCACCGCCGGTGCCGCTGCCGGTTCCAAGCGTGCTGCCGCCGCTGCTGCCCGGCGTGCTGTTGCCGAGGGCTCCGGCCGCGCCGCTGGTCCCGCTGCCATTGCCAAGCGTGCTGCTGCCGCTGTTGCCGAGAGTTCCGGCGCCCGCTTCGCTGGCGTCCGGATCCTGGTTCGGCCGGTCCACCGTGCAGTCGCCGGTCGCGCCGCTGCCGCTGCAAGTCACGCCCGGCGTGCTGGTGAGGGTTCCGTTGGAACTCTGCGCGGCCGCAAGGCCGGGAACGCAGAGGATGGCAAGGGATAGCGCAAAGATGCTCGGTCCTCTCCTCATGGGATGCTCCTGTTCGATGTCGCCTCTCATGAGGAACGGGAGGGCGAGGACCGATGTTCCGCTTGAGTAGCTCCGAATAACGACCTGCGGGGCGGAGATGTGGCGCGCATTTCACGGCCACCACCCGGCGCTCCGCCCCAGGTCGAGGCCGGTCCTGATCAGATCGCAGATGCAGCCGATCACGCCGATCGCCAGCAACAGCCAGCCCGTCTCCGCCAACGCTTTCCGGGATTTCACCATCGCGCACCTCGTCTCGCTGTTGAGACCAGGATTCCGCGTGACGGCGGGGCGACGCCATCAATTACGCAGCGTGCGGCAGATATTCGGGTGACGGAGTGTAGCGACCGGGTGCGCGGCTCAGCCTAGGGGAGCCCTTCTTCCAGATCTTCGCGCGGATAGCCGAGTTGCGCCGCCCCTTCTTCCAGATAGTCGGCGAGCAGCGGCGTGCCCATCAGATAGCGCACCTCGTCGCCATTGTGGCGCTCGTGCGCGGCCTCGATCGCTTCGTCCCAGTCCTCGTTGGTGAAGTCGCCGCGACCGACCCAGGTCAAAGCGATGATCTCGTCGCGCTGGTCATCGTTCAGCGTCTCCAGCGCCTCCTCCAGCTCCTGCGCTGTCGGATTGGCGGGCCGGTCTTCCAGGATCGAGGTGTCGCCTGCTTCATCGTCGGTCGGATTGCTGCCGTCCTCGATCAGGACCGGCGGCACCAGGGCGCCGAACTCGCGCGCCTTCTCGATGATGTAGACCAAAGTCTCGCGCGGCAGGGACAGGTTCGGCATCGCAAGCTCCCAAAGGCATTCAAACTGGGAATGGCGCGGGGCGCGGATGGTTCCGCCTGTTGAAGCGACTCAAGCAGTCTGCGCTGACCGCCATCTTCGCGCGAGCTGGACAGATGATGCCGCGCCGACGAACTACAGGGGCGGCAAGATCACCGGGTCGGCAATCGGGCAGCGATTATTCGTATCTTTTGGAAAACGAACTTCAACGCCGCCGCCCGATTGGCCATAGAGCGGAACCGATGCACCACATTCGATGAGCGTTCCAGAATCCGGCTGGAGCTCCCATCGGTAGCAGGCCGGCATAAGGTTTGGGAGCGCGAAGCGCGCAACGGCAGCAAATCCCGTGATCGCAAATGGGACCTCGGATGCCGGGGCGGCGTATGTATCTTTGGCGATCGTTCCACCGGCCGGCGTGCGCGTAATTCTCCGACTGGTTGGAAATGCCTCCCACCGGTAGATCACGGTCGAACTGTCGGTGGTGGTGGTGAAAGGAAGATGGCCATGGACCACCGAAGGCCGCCACGGTGTTGCAGGCAGCGGGCCTCGCGGCATCACGACGAAGCCGAGCGGCGCCGGATTGAGAGGGGGCGCGGCGCGCAAACGGCGGAGCCACTCCTGGAAGTACGCCTCGCATTCTCCGCGTTCGAGTCCAGGTCTAAGCCACGGCTGCTCAAAGTAGCCCGCCACCGGCTCGCTGAGTACGTCCTCCAATAGGATGGCGACCCGCTGACCGACGACGACAAAGATACCGCCCGTCCCCGTGGCGATGTGAAGATCCATGCCAGCTTCCGGCGCCTCCGCGAATGCCTCCGGATTCTCCACCCGCAGCAGCTGCATCGTTTCCTCTCCGCAGCCTCGTTGGCCCAACCTACTTCGGTAAGCCATACCCTTTTCGAGAGCATAGTGCGATCATGGAACTATCGAAAAAAGAAACCGGTTCAAAAGGGGAAGTCATGGCCTGCGACAAGCCGACCTCCATCTCGAGACAAAGTATTGGGCCGAAGAAAAGAAAATGGCGCGCCCGAGAAGATTCGAACTCCTAACCTTCTGATCCGTAGTCAGATGCTCTATCCAATTGAGCTACGGGCGCGCATGGGCCTGGATAAACCGGCCGGGGCGAGATCAGGGCTGCCGCCCTGTTCGCGGGGGCGGAACCTACAGAAGCCAACCCGGACTTGCAAGTGGGCGTTGCCCGCCGCCTTGTCCAGGTGTCGGGGCCGGCCGCCGGCCGGTTTTGCGGGGCCGGGACTCGGGGCCCCTTCGCCCCTTGGGGCCTCTCGTTCCGCGCCCGTTCGACACCTATCCACAGGCGGCACGCCCCGCCCCTTCCCGGCCACCCGGCAAGCCTTGCCGGGTAGTGCGGCAACGGGGCCACGCTACCCGCTACACCTGTGCTTTTCAGACCCTTAGCCACCCCTTGGGTGGGGCCATGCTGGTTGATTCTTGGGCGAAAAGCTGTCAAGAAACCTAGAGGGAAGTAAGGACCGGCTGCGGGATGGGCGGTCAGAATTTGGGGTCCAGGCTAAAAATGAAAAAACTCGGCCTTCTGGCGGCTTTCGCCGCTGCCCTGGCGCTTGGCGCCTGCGAATTCGCGCAGCAAGGTGTCGCCCCCTCGGTTTCCGGCCAGCCGGTCGGCACGGTTCCCGCCCCAACCCCCACCGTCGGCGCCCCGGTCCAGCCGATCGAGATCGCGCCTTTGGATGTCTCCCAGCCCGGCATCGCCACCGGCACCCTGGTGGGCGAGCGGGTGATCCAGTTCCGCAGCGACCTGACCCGTTTGCAGGCGGCGACCGCCGAGCAGATCCAGCGCCATCAGCAGTTGCGCGCGGATGCCGAATCCAATGCCAACGCCTACCAGACCACGGTCGGCGCCATCAACGCCAAGCTCCAGGTCGGCACCACCCCCGGCAACCCGGGCGTGATCGATGCGTGGCGCCGGGCCCAGGGCCAGCTCCAGCTCGTCGGCGCCGATCTCGACCAGATGAACGCGCTCTCCAACAATGCGGCGACCAACGCGGCCTTCGCGGCCTATCTGCTGGAATCGATCCGCGCCTCCTACTCCGTCTATGGCGCGGTCGAGGAAGACCATCGCCAGCTCCGCATTTTGGAAGACGCCACCAGCCAGACCTCGGTTTCCATCGACCGGCTGCTGACCCAGCTTTCCGACGACATCTCGCGCCACAACCACTTCCTCGGCATCGAGCGCGCGAACCTGACCCAGATGGCGCTGGCCGTGAACAACGGCGAATATTACGGCACCACGCTCGCCGGTCAGGCGATCATGCCCGCCGCCGTGCCGACCTCGCCGCCCGGCGCCGGCCTGGTCAGCGGTCGCCCGCTGGTCGTCATCCGCTTCGACCGCAACGACGTGAAGTACGAGCAGGCGCTGTATCAGGCCGCCAACGCCGCCCTGGCGCGCCGGCCGAACGCCGCCTTCGACCTGGTCGCCGTGGCGCCCGCCGTCGGCACGCCGGCGCAGGTGGCGCTCAATTCCGACATCGCCCGCACCAACGCGGACAAGGTGATGCGCTCGCTCCTGAACATGGGCCTGCCCGCCGACCGGATCAGCCTGTCGCAGGTGACGGACCCCAACGTGCAGACCAACGAAGTCCACCTCTACGTGCGTTAATCAACCCAAACACCCAAAACGGCCGGCCCGGAAACCTCCAGGCCGGCCGTTTTGCTTTCCGGGCTGATCTGAAACCGGCCCTGATCCAACTCCCGGGTGGCTGCGTAATCCGCTAAAAGGGCGTAACCTGCGCTCCTGCTGCGCGGAGGCCGCCCGATGACTGCGCTCGTTCGCTGGCTCGCTGTGTTCCTCACTCTCGCCGTTGCCCCTGCAAGGGCGCAGGAGGCGATCCCGCCCGCCGATGCGGGCGCTATCCAGCAGGTGATCCAGGCGCAGCTCGACGCCTTCCAGCACGACGATTGGCAGCGCGCCTTCGGCTATGCCTCGCCAGGCATCCAGGCCAAGTTCGGCAACCCGGATGTCTTCAGCCAGATGGTGCGCGGCGGCTATCCGATGGTCTATCGGCCGAAGACAATCGAGTTCCGCGAGCTGTCCGCCACGCAATATGGGCCGACCCAGCGGGTGTTCGTGGTCGGGCCGGATGGCCACGCCTACATGGCCTACTACACAATGGAGCGGCAGCCCGACGGCACCTGGCGCATCGACGGCTGCTACCTGGTCGCGTTCGAGGATCAAAGCGTCTGATCCAGGGGCGACTTATCCCCGATAAACTCGGTTAGGACCGCTTGCCGGTCCGGCACGCGCGCGCTAAGGGAAACCGATCAGGTGTCCGAAGGGATCGCGCATGACCGCCACGTATCAGAAGACCTTCCCGGTGAGCTGGGAGGAACTGCACCGCACCGCCAAGGCGCTGGCCTGGCGATTGATCGGCCAGGGGCCGAAGGACGGGCAGTGGCACGGCATCGTCGCCATCACCCGCGGCGGCCTGGTGCCCGCGGCGATCATCGCGCGCGAGCTCGACATCCGCCTGATCGACACCGTCTGCATGACCTCCTATTCGGACGATCACCGGCAGGGCGAGATCAATTTGCTGAAGGGTGTCGCCGGCGACGGCGCCGGCTGGCTGATCATCGACGATTTGGTCGACACCGGAAAGACCGCCCGCTTCGTGCGCGAGCAACTGCCCAAGGCCCACTTCGCCACCGTCTACGCCAAGCCCGCCGGCCGCCCGGTGGTCGACACCTTCGTCACCGAAGTGAGCCAGGACACCTGGATCTATTTCCCCTGGGACATCGAACCGCAATTCGTCCAGCCGATCGTGAAGCTGAAGGGGCAGTGAAGGCCCGGGCACCGCGTCACTCATTCTCTGCCATACACTCGCTCGTCATCCCGGCAGAGCGAAGCGAACGCCGGGATCCACCCATCCGCCGCAAGGACCGCGGACAAATCGCGCGATACTCTCAGCGCCCTTGCGTCGGCATGGTGGACCCCGGCGCAAGAGGCCGGGGTGACAAATAAGGGGTTTGTTGGCGATGACGTGTCGCCGTCAAATCACCGGCCAGTTGTCGATCAGCCGCGTCTTCCCGACATAGGCGGCGACGAACAAGCGCGCGGGCGGGCGCGCGATGGCGATGGGCTGCAGGGTCTGCTCGTCGCAGAGCTCGAGGTAGTCGACGCGGTCGAAGCCGGATTTGTGCAGGCGCGCTTTCGCCGCCGCCAGCGCGGGGGCCGCGATCAACCCGTTGCGCAGTTCCGCCACCGTCTCCTGCATCACCTGCGGCAAAGCGCCGGCGATCTTGCGTTGCGCCGGCGACAGATAGGCATTGCGCGACGACATGGCGAGGCCGTCGGATTCGCGGATGGTGGGCACGCCGACGATCGCCGTCGGGATGTTGAGGTCGCGCACCAGGCGGCGGATGACCTGCAATTGCTGGAAGTCCTTCTCGCCGAAATAGGCGCGGTCGGGCAGCGCCATCAGCAACAGCTTGGTCACCACCGTGGCGACGCCGCCGAAGAAATGCGGCCGTGTCGCGCCGCACAGATATTGCGTCAGGCCGCCGACCGCGACGCTGGTGGAGAAGCCTTCCGGATAGACCTCTTCGATGTTGGGCGCGAACAGCACGTCGACGCCGACCTTTTCCAGCATCGAAGCGTCCGCCGCTTCGTCGCGCGGATAGGCGCCGAAATCCTCGGTCGGGCTGAACTGCTTGGGATTGACGAAGAGCGTCGCGATGACGCGCACATTGTCGAGCTTGGCCGAGCGCGCCAGGGTCAAATGCCCGTCATGCAACGCGCCCATGGTCGGCACCAGCCCGACGGTCGCGTGCGCGCCGCGGAATTGCGCGGTCTTCGCCCGCAGGTCCGCGACGGTGCGGATGATTTCAAGCACGGCCATCAATACGCCTGGACGTTGCGCCCAGCCCCCGAATCGCTCGTGCGCAAGGTGGGATGACTGGCCTCAACCTGTCAAGAATCGGGCGAACGCCCGCGCTCAGCTCGACTTCTTCAGGCTGCCGAACACGTTTTCCGGCCCCGGGAAGCTGCGGCCGCGCACGTCGGCGGCGTAGCTGGCCGCGGCGTTGCTGATCTCGCCCGCCAGCTCGGCATAGCGCTTCACGAAGCGCGGCTTGTAGGCGCCGAACAGGCCCAGCATGTCTTCCGCCACCAGCACCTGGCCGTCGCAATCGGCCGAGGCGCCGATGCCGATGGTGGGCGCCGAGACCCGCGCGGTGATCGCCTGGGCCACCTGCTCCAAGACACCTTCGACCACGATGGAGAAGGCGCCCGCCTCGGAGATGGCGATGGCATCAGCCATCACGCTGGCGGCTTCATCGGTGGCCTTGCCACGCGCGCGATAGGAACCAAGGGTGTTGATCTGTTGCGGCATCAGGCCGACATGGCCCATCACCGGAATCCCGCGCTTGACGAGAAATTCAACCGTCGGCGCCAGATCCTTGCCGCCTTCCATCTTCACCGCGGAGCAGCCGGTTTCGCGCATCACCCGCACGGCGTTGCGGAAGGCCTGCTCGGTCGATTCCTGGTAGGAGCCGAACGGCATGTCGACGACGAGGCAGGCGCGCTTGGAGCCGCGCTTCACCGCCGCGCCGTGCGCGATCATCAGGTCGAGGGTCACCTGCAAGGTGCTGTCGAAGCCGTAGAGCACCTGGCCCAGCGAATCGCCGACCAGGAGAAGGTCGACATGCGGGTCCAGCGCCTGCGCCATCGGCGTCGTGTAGGCGGTCAGGCACACGATGGGCTCCTTGCCCTTGCGCGCCATCAATTCGGGAATGGAGATGCGACTGAGCTTGGCGCCAGTGGTAGCCGCCCCAGCTTGGCCGGTCTGGCCCGCGCCGCTGTCCTGCACACTCATCGGTCCCTCCTATCGTCCGGCCGTGGGAAGGGCCGGAGCGCCTGATCTCAGGAGACCGGGTTATTCTCCACAGATTGTTGCGCTGCACAATAGAGAATTAACGTATACGGCATGCCAGAGATCCTAATTCCGGCCTCTAGCTCCGGCCGTGGCGCTCGCGCCAATAGCGTTCCATCAGCAGGTAGGTGAAGGAGGCGGTCCAGGCCAGCAGGACCAGACCGGTCAGGGCTTCGGCCCCCGACACCATCCGGTGGATCTGGGTCAGATGCTCAGTATCGCCGTAGCCCAGCGAGGTATAGCTCTCGATCGAGGAGTTGACGAAATCGAGGAAGGTGCGGCGCTGCTGATCGTCATATCCCAGGTCCATCCCCTGCCGCGACAGCAGGTAGAGCACCACGGCGAAGATCAGCACCTCCGCCTGATGCGCCGCCATGCAGACCAAGATGCCGATGATCACCAGGCTGCGGGTGGGCAGGAAGTGGATGCGCGGCAGCAGCTTCAGCGCTGCCCACTGCATCGCCTCGTAGTGAATCAGCGCCGAGACCCCCACCAGACTCATCGTCAACAGAATATACCAAGCCACGCCGCTTCTCCCTCCGGGCATTGGACGACGGGCCATGGGCGACAGGTTGGGCGGCTTTCCTTGACCGCGAAATGTCGCTAAGACCCTGCACAGCATGATTGCCGCTCGTCCGGATCATACCCGCCGCCGGCCTCCGTCGCGATGGACGCTCTTGCCGCAGCCCGGTGTCGCCGGGCTGGCGCTGATGCTGGCCGCCTGCACCGGCACGCCCGAGCCTGTCCTGGAATCCGCCGTGGCGACGCCGCCCGCAGCCATGGCGCCGGCAGCCGTGTCGGTGGCGCAGGGTACGCGCTTCATGGTGGTGACCGCCAACCCGGACGCCTCCAAGGCGGCGCTGGAGATCCTGCGCAAGGGCGGCAGCGCAATCGACGCGGCGATCGCGGCGCAGGCGGTGCTGACCCTGGTGGAGCCGCAATCCTCCGGCATCGGCGGCGGCGCCTTCCTGCTGCATTGGGACAATGCCGGCGAAAAGCTCACCGCCTGGGACGGTCGCGAGGCGGCGCCCAAGAGCGCGCATGGCGATCTGTTCCTGGACGCGACCGGCAAGCCGGTGGAGTTCGCCGTGGCGGCGCTCGGCGGCCGGCCGGTCGGCGTACCCGGCGTGCTGCGCATGCTGGAGGCCGCGCATCGTCGCGAAGGCCGCCTGCCCTGGGCCGATCTGTTCCAGCCGGCGATCGACCTGGCCGAACAGGGCTTCACCGTGGCGCCACGCTTCGCGGAAGCGATCGCGGACGATGCGGACCTGAAGCACGATCCCGACGCCGCCGCCTATTACTTCGATGCCGACGGCGCGCCGATCAAGGCGGGCGCCATCTTGCGCAACCCGGCCCTGGCCGAGACCTTGCGCATCATCGCCGCGGGCGGCGCCGATGCCTTCTATGGCGGGAAAATCGCCCAGGCGATCGTCACGCAAGTGAATGCCGAAGGTGTCGCGCGGATGAGCGCCGCCGATCTGCTGGAATACCGCGCACGCGAGCGGCGCACCCTCTGCGCGCCCTATCGCGCGTTCGAAATCTGCGGCTTCGGCCCGCCGACCTCCGGCGGCATCGCCCTGCTGCAGATCCTCGGCATCCTCGGCCATTTCGACCTGCCGCTGCTGCCGGCCGACGGCGCGCCGGCCTTGCACCTGCTGGCGGAGGCGAGCCGCCTCGCCTTCGCCGACCGTAACCGCTATGTCGCCGACGACGATTTCGTGCGCGTGCCGACCGAGGCGCTGCTCAGCTCCAGCTACCTGAAAGCACGCGCCGGGCAGATCCGCCGCGACCGCTCCATGGGCGAGGCGCAGCCCGGCCGCTTCGCCGATCCGATGGTGCTGGCGCGGATCAGCCAAAACCAGTTCGAGCCCGCCTCGACCTCGCACCTCGTCATCGTAGACAGCGCCGGCGACATCGTCAGCATGACCAGCTCCATCGAGCGCGCCTTCGGCTCGCAGCTCATGGTCATGGGCTTCATGCTGAACAGCGAGCTGACCGATTTCTCCTTCCGACCCGCGGCGGAAGGACGCCTGGTCGCCAACCGCGTCGAGCCGGGCAAGCGGCCGCGCAGCTCCATGACGCCGGTCATCGCCTTCGGCCCCGAAGGCAAGCCGGCTTTCGCGCTCGGCTCGCCCGGCGGCTCCAGCATCATCGGCTATGTGGCGCAGGCGGTGGTCGCGCTGGCGGATTGGGGCATGACCCCGGCCGATGCCGTCGCGGCGCCACACCTGCTGAACCGCAACGGCCCCACCATCATCGAGGCCGGTACCGACCTCACGCAGTTGCGCCCGGCGCTGGAAGCGATGGGCCACGAGATCCAGGAGCAGGATCTGTCGAGCGGCCTCGCTATCGTGCGTTTCATGCCGGACGGCACTATGATCGGCGCCGCCGATCCGCGCCGGGACGGCACCGCGCTCGGCGAATAGGTCTCGGGGAATAAAGAGCAGGACGCACAAAGGAAAACGCATGTTTCAAGATCGCCCGCAGGTCGTCCTGCAACAAGGCGGCGACCGCCGCGCCCTGACCGGACATCCCTGGATCTTCTCCAACGAATTGGTGATCGACGCCGCCGCGCGCACCTTGCCGCCGGGTGAGATCGTCACCGTGCAGCGCGCCGACGGCCGCGCGCTGGGCGTCGGCATGTTCAATCCGCGTTCGCTGATCGCCGTGCGCATGCTGACCCGCGACGCCTCGCGCGCCATCGACGAGGATTTCCTGCGCAAGCGGCTGAAGCGCGCCTTGAAGCTGCGCGACCGGATGATCGGCGCGCCCTATTACCGCCTGATCCATGCCGAGGCCGACGGCTTGCCCGGCTGCGTCATCGACCGCTTCGGCGACGTGCTGGTGATCGAGCCCAACTCCGCCGGCATGGACCGGCTGACCGACATGCTGGTCGGCGTGGTCGACCGTTTGCTGAAGCCGAAGACCATCGTCATTTCCGGCGACGGGCCGGCGCGGTCGCTGGAGGGCTTGGCGCCGGTGCATCAACTGGCGAAGGGCGAATTGAGCGGCCCGATCGAGGTGATGGAGCATGGCGCGCATTTCCTGGCCGACCCGGCCGAGGGACAGAAGACCGGCTGGTTCTATGACCAGCGCGAGAATCGCCTGCTGGCGGCGCGCTTTGCCAAGGATGCCGACGTGCTCGACCTCTATTCGTATAGCGGCGGCTTCGGCATCCAGGCGGGGCGCCACGGCGCCAAATCGGTGCTGAGCGTCGACCGCTCGGCGCCGGCGCTGAAGCTGGTGCGCGAGGCGGCGGAGCGCAACGGCCTCGGCGACCGCCTCACCATCGAGGCGGCGGAGGCGTTCGATTTCCTCGACCTGGCGGCGGCGCAGCATCGCACCTTCGACCTCGTCATCGCCGACCCGCCGGCCTTCGTGAAGGCGAAGAAGGATTTCAACCAGGGTTCGCGCGCCTATCGCAAGCTGGCGCGGCAATGCGCGTCGCGCGTGCGCAGCGGCGGCTTCCTGTTCATCGCCTCCTGCTCGCACCACATGCCGGCGGATGAGTTCCGCGCCCATGTCGCACGCGGCCTGCACGATGCCGGCCGCTCCGGGCGCATCCTCTTCTCGACCGGCGCCGGCCCCGACCACCCGGTGCACCCGCGCCTGCCCGAGAGCGCCTATTTGAAGGCGCTGCTGCTGCAGGTGGATTGATTCTCACTCCATTCCGTCATGCCAGGGCTTGGCCCTGGCATCCACGAGTTTCAATGGGCGAAACTGCGTAGCTGGAGGCAAACTCGTGGATCCCAAGGCCAAGCCTTGGGATGACGAATTTTCACGTGGCTAAGGGCGAGATTA
>DASZQC010000082.1:0-6225 GCA_035549815.1 Dongiaceae bacterium | reverse complement strand
GTTTACTCCCTCCCCCTTCAAGGGGAGGGTTGGGGTGGGGGCAGCCGCAGCTCGAATGGAAAGAACCATCGCTCGCCGCCCCCTCCCTAGCCCTCGCCCGTTCCGGGGGAGGGAATGCAAAGAAGGACTTTGAGAGAGATGGGTTTCAATTGCGGCATCGTCGGCCTGCCCAATGTCGGCAAGTCCACGCTTTTCAACGCGCTGACCTCCACTGCGGCGGCGCAGGCGGCGAACTATCCGTTCTGCACCATCGAGCCGAATGTCGGCCGCGTGGCGGTGCCGGATGAGCGGCTGGACAAGCTCGCCCTGATCGGCAAGTCGGCCAAGACCATCCCGACGCAGCTCGAGTTCGTCGACATCGCCGGCCTGGTGCGCGGCGCCAGCAAAGGCGAAGGCCTCGGCAACCAGTTCCTCGCCAACATCCGCGAGGTCGACGCCATCGTGCATGTGCTGCGCTGTTTCGAAGGCGAGGTCACGCACGTCGAGAATTCCGTCGACCCGATCCGCGACGCCGACATCGTCGACACCGAGCTGATGCTGGCCGACCTGGAAAGCCTGGAGAAGCGCTTCGACGCCGCCGCCAAGAAGGCCAAGGGCGGCGACAAGGACGCCAAGGCGCAGATGGAGGTCATGGAGCCGGCGCTGAAGGCGCTGCGCGACGGCAAGCCGGCGCGATCCGTCTTCGCCAAGCTCAGCGCCGAGCAGAAACCGCTGTTCAAGCAACTGGCGCTGCTGACCGGCAAGCCGGTGCTCTATGTCTGCAATGTGGAGGAAGGCGCCGCCGCCGACGGCAACGCCATGTCCAAGCGCGTCGCCGAGCGCGCCAAGGCCGAGGGCGCCGTCGCCGTCGTGATCTCCGCCGCCATCGAGGCGGAAGTGGCGCAGTTGCAGGACGAAGCGGAGAAGGCCGAGTTCCTGTCGTCGCTGGGCCTGACCGAGACCGGCCTCGCCCGCGTCATCCGCGCCGGCTACAAGCTGCTCGACCTCATCACCTTCTTCACCGTCGGGCCGAAGGAAGCGCGCGCCTGGACCGTGCGCCACGGCGCCAAGGCGCCGGAAGCGGCCGGCGTCATCCACACCGATTTCGAGCGCGGCTTCATCCGCGCCGAGACCATCGCCTACGAGGATTTCATCGCCAACGGCGGCGAAGCTGGCGCCCGCGACGCCGGCAAGCTGCGCGCCGAGGGCAAGGATTACGTGGTGCAGGACGGCGACGTGCTGCATTTCCGTTTCAACGTCTAGGCAATTGCGCTGAGCCAAATGCTCGGCCATTACTAGCGGCTGTTCGTTCAATTCCCGACCGGATGGCCGCCACGTTGCGCGAAACTCAGGATCACGATTCCTTCCTTGCCCGCATCGCCGAGGTGACCGAGGCTGACCCGCGGCTGCTCGGCCTGCTGGTCGGCGGATCGCACGTCAGCGGCACGACGGACCGGTTCTCCGATCTCGATTGCGTCCTGGTGGCGTCCGACGACGCCTACCGCGCCGTGCTGGACGACCGGCGAAACCTTGCGGCGCGCATCGGCCCGCTGCTGCACGCCTTCACCGGCGAGCATGTCGGCGAGCCCCGCCTGATGATCTGCCTCTATGAGCGGCCGATCCTGCACGTCGATCTCAAGGTGGTGACCGTGGACATGCTGCGGGACCGGGTGGAAGATCCGAAGATCGTCTGGGCCCGCGACGAACGGATTCGCGAGGCGCTCGACAGTTCAACCGCGCATTGGCCGCGCCAGACGATCGAGTGGTTCGAGGAACGGTTCTGGATCTGGGCGCATTACGGCGCGATGAAGATCGGTCGCGGCGAGATCTTCGAAGCCTTGGACATGTTCGCTTTCCTGCGCGCGCGTGTCTTCGGTCCGCTGCTGGCCGAGCGCGCCGGCCTGCGCCAATATCAGGTGCGCCGGATCGAAACCCTGATCCCGGATGCCATCCCGCTGCTGACCGCCCTCACCCCGCCGCACGACGGCGCCGCCTGCGCAAGAGCCCTGACCTGTGCGATGGACGCCTATCTCGACCTGACGCGCGCGCCGGCCCCGGCCAATCGCAACCCCGCGGCGGAATCGGCGGTCCGCCGGTATCTCGCGGACGCGATTTCCTAGGCACAGCATGTGATTTGACGGCCGCCTGCGGGTGGCGTCTTGTAATGCGTCGCTGTCGGGGAGGCTTCCATGCCTGCATCGGAACGCCGGGAGGCGGTTGCCCGGCTGATCGCGGATTCCAAGGCCATTCTTGGCGGAAGTCCACCGACACGGACCGCGCTCGGCGAGATCGCCGCCAAGCTCGAGCTGCTGGCCGCGCGGCGGCATTTGTGGTCCGAGGCCGAGTATCGCTCGCCGACCGAGGCGGAGCGGCAGCGGCGCTACCTGGTCACGGAAGAACCGGATCGCACTTTGGCGCTCTATTTGAACGTCATGCGCAAGGGCCGGCGCGTGCCGCCGCACAATCATACGACCTGGGCCTGCATCGCCGCGGTCGAGGGCTGCGAGCAGAACTTCCTCTACGAGCGCCTCGACCATGGATCGGAGCCCGGCCGCGCGCGGCTGCGGGAAAGCGCGCAGATCCGCGTCGAGCCGGGCCACAGCATCACCCTGATGCCGGACGATATCCATTCGGTCGCCAACCTCGAGGCGCCGATTATCCGCCACATCCATTTCTACGGCCGCGCGCTGGAGGTGCTGGATCAGCGGCTGATCTTCGATCTCGCCGCCGGCACCTGCAAACGCATGGTGATGGAGATTCCCTCGATCCGCTAGGCGAAGGCCGGTGCGGCCTTCACCCGATGCGGCACCAAGATCGCAATTGCGGCGGCGCCGATCACCACGCCGAACGAGCTCGCCCAGAGCCAGCCATAGCCGCCGGTCAAATCGAACAGATAGCCGCCCATGAAGGCGCCGGCGGCACCGCCGATGGAATGGCCGGCGGAGATCAGGCCCATCGCCGTGCCGACGCGGGCGCGGCCCAGATGGCTGGCGGCGAGGCTCGCCGTCGGCGGCACCGTCGCGTAATCGAAGATGCCGAACAGGACCGCGAACAGCCACAGGATGGACGTGTCGTTCGCCAGCGGCGGCAGCAGCAGGAATACCAGGGAGCGGCCGAAATAGATCGCCGCCAGCAGCCAAGCGCGGTTCATCCGGTCGGTCAGCCAGCCGGCCGCCACCATGGCCAGCGTGTTCACGCCCATCAGGATGCCGAAAGCGAACGCGCTCGGCGCCGGCGGAATGCCGCAGAACTGCGCATAGGGGATCAAGTGCGTCTCGATCACGCCGGTCGAGGTGTAGCCGCAGATCAGAAAGCTCCAGAACAGGCCATGGAAGACCGGCCGGCGTGCAAGATAGCCAAGGCGCTGGCCAAAGCTCTCGGTATCGTCCTGCGCCGAGGTGGAGTGTTGCGCGCGCGGCACATTGTTGCGCAACAGGAACCAGCTCAGCACCGCCAGCAGCAGGCAGCCCGCCGCCAGCGCCTCATAGCCCAGACGCCAGCCGCCGCCCGCCAGCAGCAGGCCCAGCGCCGGCATGAAGACGAACTGCCCCGCCGTGGAGCCGGAGGTGGCGATGCCGATGGCGAGGCCCTGACGTTCCTCGAAGCTGCGCGCCACGGCGCTGCTGACCCCGTGGGTCGCCACCATGCCGAAGCCGAAGGCGCCCAGGCCGATGAAGCCGAGGATGAAGGCGATCTCACCCTGCATCATTGCCTGGACGATGGTGCTGGCGGCCACCAGTGTCAGGCCGCCCACCAGGATCAGGCGCGGCCCGCTGCGGTCGATGGCGAAGCCGACCAAAGGCGCGAGGCCGGCCATGATCACCAAAGTGACCGCCATGACGTTGGAGATGAAGCTGCGCGACCAGCCGAAGTCCGCGATCCATTCCGGCATGGCGAGGCTCAGCATGCCTCGCGCGGAGAAGGACAGGCCCAGCGCCAGGAAGCCCAGGATGACGATGACCCAGCCCGGGTGAAACCGTCTCATGCGCGTTTCGCCAGATAGGCGTCGCACAGTTCGATGAGCCGCGCGCGGCCGAAGCTGGGATCATGGCCGGCATGCACCACGTTGACCGGCAATTCGCGCAGCCGCTTCATGGTACGGATATAGGTCGGGATGTGTGCGCCGTCGATCTCGTCCAGCAGCGGCCCGTCATAGATCGCATCGCCCGAGAAGAGCGTGCCGGTCGCCTTTTCCCACAGCCCGATGCTGCCCGGCGAGTGGCCGGGCAAATGCAGCACCTCGAAATGGCGGTTGCCGATATCGACCGCGTCGCCCTCGGTCACGATCTCCGTCACCACCGAATCCCTGGTGCCGTAGGCCGCCATCTCGTAGCCGGCGCTGGGCAGCGCGGTGATCAGATCGCCCTCGATCGGATAGCCCGCCGCTCCCAGCTTGCGGATCTCTTCAGCGCCCAAGACGGAGGCCAGCAAGGTGCCCTTGTCGCGCGGGCAGCGCAGCTCGTCGGCTTCCAGCTCGTGCACCAGGGTATGGTCGAACTCGTGATGTCCGCCGATATGGTCGGTGTGGGTATGGGTGGCGACAGCGGTCACCTTCTTGTCCAGCAGATGCTTCGCCGCCGCGCGTAAACTCGCGATGCCCATGCCGGTGTCGATCATCAGGTCGCGGTCGCGCCCGCGCACATGCCAGATGTTGCAGCGCATGAGCGGCGTCACGTGCGGCTCCCACAGCAAGGTGATGTCATCGCTGATCCGTTTGATCTCGAACCAACGATCGGCGATCGGCAACATGGATATTCCTTGAAAACGTCGCGGTGCAGCGACTGGCAATATCTGCCGCGATCTGGCATCAATTCAATCTCGAAGCTCTAACGCATCGATTTAGATTTTCTAACGCATGAAGCAGAAACTCCCGCCGCTCAATGCCTTGCGCGCCTTCGAGGCCAGCGCCCGCCTGCAAAGCGTGCAGCACGCCGCGCGCGAGCTGAACGTGACGCCGAGCGCGGTCAGCCAGCAAGTCCATAATCTGGAGCGCTGGCTGGGCTTCCCGCTGCTGGAGCGGGGCTCCCGCAAGCTGGAGCCGACGGCGCAGGGCAAGGCGTATCAGGGTGCCCTCGCCAATGCCTTCGAGCAGATCGCGGAGGCCACGGCATCGCTCTCCGCCGGTCGTGCGTCGCAATCCATCTGCATCACCTGCACGCCGGGCTTCACCGTGCAATGGCTGGTGCCGCGCCTGCAGGACTTCCAGGACAAGCATCCGGAGATCGACGTGCGTATCGATGCCTCGACCCGGCTGGTCGATCTGCGTGGCGAGGATGTCGATCTCGGCGTGCGCCACGGGCTGGGGCGCTATCCGGGCCTGGTGGCGGAAAAGCTGCTGGATGACGATCTGATTCCGGCGGCGAGCCCGGACCTGCTGACGGGACGCAAGCGGTTGCGGGCGCCGAACGATCTGACCAAACACGCCCTGCTGCATATCGAGACGCGGGACGATTGGCGTATGTGGCTGCAGGCGCACGGCGTCGACATCGACTGGCGGCGCGGGCCGCTGCTGGTCGATACCGCCATCGGCATCCAGGCGGCGGTGGCTGGCAAAGGTGTGATCCTGGCGCGACGCTCGCTGATCGCGGACGAACTGGGCAGCGGCCGGCTGGTCGCGCCGCTGTCGCAGAGCCTGTCGACCGGCACCGCCTATTTCCTGGTCTACCCGCCGGAACGCATGAGCTCCGCCCCCATCCGCGCCTTCCGCAACTGGCTGCTGAAGGAAGCGGGTGAGAGACACAAGGATTGAAGCAGTCCCCTCCACCGGAACGGGGGAGGGTTAGGCAGGCAGCAGCCGCGTTTCGATGTCAATAGCCTTCGCTCGCCGCCCCCACCCCTGCCCTCCCCCTGAACGGGGAGGGAGAAGTCGCTTCAGACCTCGACCTTGAATCCCAGGTCGATCTCGCTCGCCGGCTTGCCGTCCAGCGCCCAATTTTCGCGCGTGGTTTCTTCCAGCACGATGCGGATGTCATGCGGTTCCAGGCCGAACGCCGCTTTCAGGTTACGGCAGATGGCGGCGTACATCTTGCGCTTGGCGTCGAGCGAACGGCCGGCGAACAAGGCGATCTCGATGACGATGAAGCGGTCCGAGTGGCCCGGCACAATGGGGAAATGGTCGGCGTCGTAGGTGACCAGGCGATAGCAGCGATCATCTTCCGGGATCTTGATCCCCTCCACCATGCCCGCCTGGATGGCGTCGTACAGCGCCTCGTAGCGCCCGTTCAGCCAATGGTCGCGCGTCTCGAT